>JBGCDR010000036.1:0-78815 GCA_045105515.1 Oligoflexales bacterium | reverse complement strand
ATCTCATACCTTTGTTCATAAGTGAGATTGGCAGACATAAATACCCCTTTCTTGCAAGCAGATTAGCCTCATAGACTAAACTAAATCCGCCTTCCGAAGCGATGGAATTTTTTCTTCTGCACTTAATCTAGCAATCCGCCTTTGATGATCAGACCAAACATGTAGAAATTATGAAAACTTCAGCGTATGGGAATTTCATAAGCTCCCTTCAATCACTAAATATAATATTAAGAAATAAGTCACTTCGTGAAATAACTGGACAATTAAGCTTCTTGGCTGATCAGAAAAAAATCGAGTCCGATTTTTCCATTGAGTTCAAAACAAAGTATCTCGAATCTCTTAGTGTTTTAGAATTTTTTATTCCAAGATATTTAGATGATCAGCCCATAATTAATCACTCTTCGACCTTAGCCTCTTATCTAATAGAATCAGTTATTTGGGAAGTCATCAATGAAGAGACTTTTAGGACGGTGCAACAAATAGTGAAAGGTAAGATTACGCCTTACATTTGGAGTGAACTAAAAAAAGATGTACTTAAGCAAATTTGGTACCATATAAAAAACCAGGGAATAAATGGGATAAAAAATCCTGAGATTATTTCGACAGATCTCATGGTTGGTGACTATAAAATCATTCGTATTAACGAACTATACAAAGGCCACAAACAAAGAATGCAGAATATTATAGAAGAATCAAGTTCCCACTATGCTTCAAAAAATCTTTACTCACTATATCAAATCGAATTGATGATGCTAACAGATTAGAATTTGAGCGTTTTTTCCATACCAGCTGGCAACTTATTCCAATGAGCTTAAGACAGCATCTCAAGAATAAAATTGTAGGCCTATTCCTATTGTCAGATATGCAAAGTCAGCTCAATTTTGACCAAATCCAAATTTCCTGGAATGCCTACCATGGTAAACTATCTGGTTACACTCAAGTTTTGATAGATTATACCCATTTGGCTTTTGTATGGATTGGATTGATCGTTTATCGGTCTAAGCAATTCTCAAAACTTCGGGATGATTTCGTAAAAACTATCGAACAGAAACTATCAAATGAGGAAATTGATCAAATCTTTATCAATGATATTGATAAGATTCCCAAAGAAAACAAATCATTCGCATTTTCTAAGTTACTCTCAGTTATGCTGCGCTTGCACCTGCCTCCTTCATAAAACATAACCTAAAGATACCACCATATTCTGTACCTCTCCTATGGTATCAACATAAAGCTCTGTCCTGGTAGTTTTCACCTCATCCCCAGTGCCTATATTCTTAACTGTGCTGGTAGAATTAAGGGCACTAAGAAACAAACTGGATTCGAAATCAACAAAAAAAGATTTATCGAACACAAACTTCAATCCAACTTGGCCACCATAGAAGATTCCTTGTGTAGAGGTTTCAGTGGTGGCATTTGCACTTGATGCACTAGAAAACAGACCTAACCATGATAGATAAGGGACAATACGACTGCTAAAGGAGCGATAAAAATATTTTTGGCCACCCCCAACTTCGAAGCCTGAGGCACCATCAGGAGCATTGTCTCCACTGTAGGAGGTACTGGTTAACCTTGCCTGCACAAACCATTGGGCCTTACTGAAGATTTTCAGCCCATAGCGAGCTCCAATAGAAGTCTCAGTTTCACTGATCCCACCATCTATCTCTGACGACCGATATACTCCCGATAACAAACTGAGATCATCTGCCATGGCAGAAAAGGAGAATGTGAAGATACATGCTAAAAACAGCTTTTTGAAACCCATGCTCACCCTCTATGCTAAATTTTAAGTTATCTATAAACTTTAACACATCAGGAAGTTTGATGGGGTAAGACGATACCAAACATCATAGCTTGCCCCAAATATCGGGATACTATTCTATCGCTGCAAATCAACTTGTTTATGCTCACTTGCAATAGTATCAGCTATTTGATGATTAGCAGCAATAATTGAGAAATTTCGGTCTTCTCGAAAATGAATCACCTTTCCTCCAGCTTCCTCAACAATCAAAGCACCAGCAGCAATATCCCACTCTTGTAAGCTCATCTCCCAGTAAGCATCTAGACACGCTGAAGCAACCAAACAGAGGTCATAAGCACAGGCTCCATACCTTCGAATACCCCGAACTTTTGGGAGCAAATTATTAAAATAATCAAGGTTATTGAGCTTGGCATAAGCTTTGTCGTAAGGAAATCCGGTGCCAACCATGCAATGTTTTAAACTTTCTTTGGTACTAATCTCTAGCTTCTTGCCATTGAGATATGCGCCATTACCTTTACTCGCATAGTACATTTCTTTCAAATATGGTGCATAAACCACACCAATCACTGGTTTACCTAGTTTGTAAAGCCCTATAGAAATTGCAAAAATAGGTAAGCCACTGGCGTAGTTATTTGTTCCATCCAATGGATCAATCACCCAGGTATAATCCGAGTCAACTCCACTCTCACCTGATTCTTCAGCAATAATTTTGGATTTCGAATATTTAGCATTAATTTTTTCCAAAATCATTTTCTCAGAATTCTTGTCTACCTTAGTGACTAGATCAGAATCTGTAGATTTGGTACTAATTTCTAAATCATTACTGCGAAAATACTCGACCTGATAAGCTCCAACCTCGATACACCAGGTCTTAACGTCTTCAAGCACAGTGGAAATATCATACATAAACACACCTCAGATAACAAAATATAGGTTATAACTCAGACAACAATCTATAATTATAAAACTAAATATAGTTCATGTTAATTTGTTTTAAAGTTTTTTTTACATCCTACCGAATCCTATTTTTGAAATTGATAAACATAATATGGCAGCATACAATAAGTATTTTGGTGAGAATGCTCCCGTATTAGCAATTAAATTTTACTTTTCACAATGGGAAGCTTGCACGATGTGCTATTCACTCGAAAATTTCCAAGTACTAGAGGAGGAAGTTGGATTTCCGAGCAGTACGAAGATTGTGGTGGTTCCTGTCATTAATTTTCTTTCAAATTTTTCTTTTAAACTATTTTCGCTTCGAGAATAGGTCCTGTCCATGGCTACCGTTGGGGACTAAGAGCCTCCCGCAGCTTGTTTAATCACAGCAAGTATGTGCTCTGAGTCACCAACGGTGCTACCTGCCCCAAAGCTTACACGCACAGAGTTTAGTGAAACCCATTCTGAGAAACCCATACCTAATAAAACTGAACTGGGAGCACCAACCCCGGAAGAGCAAGCGCTTCCACTGGATACAGCAATACCATTTATATCAAATTGGAGCATCAAGATATCTCCTCCTAACCCCTTAATATGAAAGTTAACCGTATTCGAAAGGGTCCATCGCAAATCCCCATGAACACAAGCACCTGGGATTTGTAGTAAGTGTTCGACAAAGTGATCACGCACTTTTTTACAAGTTAGCAACCAGTCGGGTTTGGCAAGGATTTCCCGGGCACGAAGACCAAAAGAAACAAGTCCTGGCATATTCTCAGTTCCCGACCTGAGTCTCTGCTCCTGCCCACCTCCTAGTAGTAAAGCATCTAGAGCAGATCCAGACCTTAAAAATAGAGACCCAACTCCTTTTAAACCTCCGACTTTATGGGCTGATGCAGAAGCACTATCCAATTGCGAAGCTCCGATCCATGAGATATCAAGCTTACCAAACGCCTGAACCGCATCTGCATGCACATGAATGGAAGGTCTTTGTTGTTTAATCTTTCTGGTTAACTCTTCAATAGGGTTTATAATGCCAGTTTCATTGTTTGCATAGATAATACTTATAAAAACTGTTTGTTCGCGTATTGCTGCCATGAGTGCTTTGTGATCTATCATTCCATCATTGGATAGTGGAATCTTGCACAGGTCAACAAGCCCTTGGTCCCGAAGCCATTCAGCAGGTTGGGTAATCGAAGGGTGCTCACCCTGCGAAATAATCATATGTGGCTTAGGACTTCTTTGGGAGCTTCTGTGAAATCGTTTGAAAAAACCCTGTACAGCTAAATTATTTGCTTCTGTTGCCCCCGAAGTGAAAAGAATGCTCTGTCTTTCAGCACCAAATATTGCAGCAACCTGTTGCCTCGCTTCTTCAAGTATTAGCTTAGCTTCCCGTCCGAAATGATGAATACTGGAAGGATTTCCTTGGGTCTTCTTAATCACCCGTGAAACCATGTCGAAGTGGCTTTCACTACATGGGTAGGTTGCATTATAATCTGCATAAACGAGCTTCATCACCATGGTCCCTATTGGTACTGCCAGCTTGGATCTGCGGGCAAATCCGGAAACGAAAATTGATTTTTCAGTTTATTTCTTTCGAAACGCTTCGGAGAAGGAATAGCTTCCCCGCTTGCTGGAGCAATTAAATGTGCGATAACCAAAACTTCAAGCATGTTTTGAACCGGGTAAAGTTTGAGATCTTCCAAAACCTCATCTGGGATCTCTTCGAGGTCCATCCAATTTGCTGCTGGGATAATGACTTCTTTTCGCCCATAACGATGGGCAGCAAGAAGCTTTTCTTTGATACCACCCACAGGCAAGACCTGACCACGTAAGGTAATTTCTCCAGTCATAGCTAAACAGGACCGCACACTTCTGCTATTAAAAAGACTTGCTACAGCACATAATAAAGCGACCCCTGCACTGGGACCATCTTTGGGAGTTGCTCCATCTGGAAGGTGAATATGCACCTTATTTTCAAGCATTTCTTTACGATCTATTGCAAGAAAATCCGCATGCGACAGTAGGAAAGAGAAAACTGTTTGCGCACTTTCTTGCATGACCTTACCAAGGCTACCTGTTAGCACTAGACTTCCGCCAGAATTTTTTGACTCATTTTTACGCGATTCTATATAAAGGATATCTCCTCCCACGGTTGTATAGGCTAAGCCAATAGCAACACCCGGAGGAACTTTCTTTTCAATAGGCTCTGCAAAATATTTGGGATTTCCTAAGAAATTAACTAATTGGTTTGAATTTAATTTATTGTCTGGGGTGCGCTCTGGGCTTTCTACAATCCCACGAACCACTTTACGACCAATGGTGCTTAGACTCCGACCTAACTGTCTGACCCCTGCTTCACGAGTATAGTAGCGAATAATAAGAGGCAATACTGTTTGGTCTAGAGCAAAGTTTTCCTCGGTTAAAGAAAAATCTTCTCTTATCTGAGGAAGAAGATGTCGATTAGCTATATTGATTTTTTCGCTTTCAGTGTACCCAGAAAGTTCCAGTACCTCCATCCGGTCAAGCAAAGGTGCACTAATCTCTCTAAGTGAATTTGCAGTTGCAATAAAAAGTACCTGAGAAAGGTCAAATGGAAACCCAAGATAGTGATCTGTAAAAGCCTGATTTTGCTCGGGGTCTAAGACTTCCAAAAGGGAGGAAGAAAGATCACGTCCCCCATCTCTTCCGGCTTTATCGATTTCATCAAGAAGAATTACCGGCTTCGACGACCCTGCATCTTTCATTGCTTGTATAATCTTACCTGGCATCGACCCTATATAGGTTCGCCTATGTCCGCGAATTTCTGCTTCATCTTTAACACCACCGAGTGAAACTCTAACAAAAGGTCGCTCCAAAGCAGAGGCAATTGACTTACCCAAGGACGTTTTACCTACTCCCGGAGGGCCTGATAGAAGAAGGATCTGTCCTGAGACCTTACCACGGTGCTGCAATAGTGCGATAAATTCAAGGACTCTTTCCTTGATTCGCGGTAAACCGTAGTGGTGCTGATCAAGGATCTGAGTAGCTTTTTTTAGATCTATTGAATTATTTTCTGTCTTCTCTTCCTGCTTATCCCATGGGAGATCCTTTATCCAATTTAAAAAAGTCCATGAAATCATATATTCAGGCGAACCAGAAGGCATCATTGCCAACCTATCTATTTCCCTATTTGCGTTTTCAAGTACCTTTTCTGGAAGCTTAAGTTGGTCGAGGGAATTCTTCAATACCGTGATATCGTCTCCTTCAGGAGCGCCTAAATCACCCAACTCTTTTTTAATCACTTGGATCTGCTCTCTGAGATAGTTGCGACGCATATTATCATGAACACCATCCTTTACCTTTTCTTGAATACGCGAGGATAGGTTCAAAAGTTCAATCTCTTTGCCTAAGATCTGAATAAGACTCTTAATCCGTTGTTGAAAATCAAAGCAAGAAAGTAAGTTTAGTCTTTCTTTGATCGAAAGAGACAAATGTGGAGCGACTAAAAAGCTTAACTGAGAGGGTTCATCCGTAGTAAAAATTTGAGCAGCAGCTTCCTGACTCATATTTGGCTGATATTTCAAAAATTTCACAACTAAAGATTTAAATGCTTGCAATAAAGCGGGAAGTTCACCTTCTAACTCATAGCTTTTATCTTCAATAAAGCTAACCTTACCCACTAAGCCAAATTTATCTTCCTGCGCTTTATGAATCAAAAAGCGTCGCAAGCCCTTAATCATCGCTCCTACCTCCCCATTGGGTAATTTGATAAGAGCAGTGACCATTGCTTCAGTTCCATATCCTGACATCTGCTTCAATTTCTTTTTAGGCCGGCTCAAATCTGTAACCACCCCAAACCTCAAAGCGCCAGCTTTAGCTTTTTGCAAATCCCGCGGGCTCAATCCCTTTAGAGAAGTAATAGGGATGATATTCTCCGGAAAAAAAACCTGCTTTGGCAGCAATAACAGTGGAAAAGATTGATTCTGTTCCAGAAATTTCGCATCATTTGCTTGGAGCACATTGTTGGGATTTTTATTTTTTCTCATATGCTTACACGCTAGCCTTGTGTTTTTTTTGGAATGAACTAAAACCGGCATACTAAAGGGGGAGAGTAATCAATTCACAAGTTTTAGGCAAGTAATCCCTTGATTTATCCTACAAAAACAGTAGGTAATAGGGGCTTAAATCAAAGGTTTAAGACTTTTGATAGAATCCTCCTTCTTGCTGTCCTAATTTGTGCTCGCTTATATCTATCATGAGACGCCTCACCCTGCTCAATCATGCGAGCAGCCTCCTCATCCATGATCTGTACTTCAAATGGGAAGAATATAGATATTTCCTTATGATTCTCTGCATGATTCCAGCGACATGCAAAGCGAAGAAAGTCTGATATTGCTTGTTTGTTATCCGATGACAAGCAGTGATCTTTTAAATAATAGTTTAGTTTTTCTTGCCAAGTGGTATGGGGATCCAGATACCGAACCCTTTGCCGACAGGTTAGTTGAATAGACCGGTAGTGACTCGATGAATGGGGGTTACTTATTTTTCTTAGGTTAACAGGGGTATCAAGCTTCTTAACCATCCCTTCAAACCCATCAATACTAATATTCCCATTCAATAGCATTTGCTTAAGGGTTTCTATATGCATATGAAACTGATCGACATCAATGAGATTATTTCGTGACCGAGATGGGTGTATATTGGCAAAATCTACCAAATAAAACTGCCGTAAAAATTTCACTGCAAGTAAGGTTTCACTTAAATTTTTGGTGATAATCCTAACACCAAGCAAATCGAAAATAGTCTCGGCAACATTAGCAGGTTTATGTAGAAGCTTTAAAATCATTGAATTTCGAGTTTTATAGGGCTTCCAGTCAACTCTAGCTAGTTCGATATAGCTTTCTTTGTTACCAAACCATAATTTTCCATCTTTGTCCCTGAACAGCGCTTTCTGAAAACGCCCCATAATTTGGGACCTAGCTTCTTGTATATTGTTGAGTCTATGAAGGTCATCCAAATGGGAAATCGTATGCATAACTTTTAGAGTAGCGCATGCCCATGCTTGTTTTACTTTACTTGCTTGAGAACCATCATTTAATTTTGGAGATGCATAAATAAGCAGATTGCTTGGATCATCGCAAAGTAAGACTTCATCAGGTGGCACTAAACCATGACTCCATTCTTTAGGCATCAAAAATTTTTCTATGAAATATAAAGATTCCACGAGAACCGAATGCATTTTTTTCCTATCTTTATCCGAAGCTGGAAAATAGCCGTAACTTTCCAGAAATAGGTGTGCATCTTTTTCAGACTCTATACTGAGCTCCAACAGATCAATAGAAGATTTGCCCCCAATCAAAACATCCATGATTGACCAGGGAAAGCTCCAGTGCTGGGCAATTTTTGACTTTTCAATATCTTCGTTCTGCTTGAATTCCATAATTTCCCTTGAAATATCTAAACCATACTGATTCTATGGTTTTCTAAAGTTCCTGCCATGAATCTTTTCTATTGTACAATAGTTGCAGAGGAGGAAATATCTCTTGTTATGCCTACCCAAAATTGTTTTTTTTGCTCTGCTAGCAATCTTTTTCTCACAGTTAAGCTACGAGCTACCAACAGCATTGGCTGAGGAAAAAAAAGAAGAAAAAGTAAATAGTTCTGAGGCAGATAGTTTCATTGAAACTAAGAATTATGTGCATAACTGGGTTACCTTGCCCAAGATTGAAGGTTATGACCTTGCAGGAAACCTTATCAAACAAAGTCCTCAACGAGGAGTCTTGGATGTGATAATTTTTATTGCCTCCTGGTGCATTCAATGTCAGCAACTGATCGGTTACATACAAGATTTAGAAAGCAGATACCTTAATAAAAACACCAGATTTACATATATTTTTTCTCACGATCTTAAGTCGGATGCTCTGGGATTTTCTAAGGCTTTCAAGATAAACTCTGCAATCATTGCCTCTCACAAAATTCTCAAAGCTTACCACAACCCAGAGCTTCCTAGTATCTATATCGGTGATAGACATGGCTGGTTATTGGCTCGTTACCTGAAAGTAACACCTAAAGAACTAAAAAAAGTTGATGAAGTGATATCGTATTTAACAGCTTATTGAGTATCTAGACTTGATGCAGATTTTTTCATTTCAGGATGCCACCTGAGTCTGATTTTGACAAAATCATAATCTTTTTCAGCTCTACTTTGATTAATCATCGATCCCAAGGGAGTTCGACGGTCACCAACAATATCCACAGAATCAAAATCAATCACTGTCTTATCCCCAGTCTTCCTTATTTTTCCTTCTGCTGAAAGTCTTTTCTTGCGAGATTTTTGTGCTAACAAATTACTGTTAGAAAAACTTTGCTGGGAAATTTTTTCATGATTTCCCAAAGAAGTGCCCAAAGCTAATCCATCTTGCGGATCAAACAAGAAACTAAAAAGCAGTAGGCTTAAGCCCAATATATTAATTTTAATATTCATATGTTATAGCCTCCTATGGTTTCAATTAACAATATACAAAGTACACCTACCCTTAAAGCTTATCGAATGAGCGTAGTAAAACTTGAGAAAAATTTTATAAGTGCCTTCCAACTAGTTATAATAGCACTTAAGCTGAACAACCGTTTAAGTTAGGATTTACACGATGCATTCCCCAAGAAGTATAATTTGCCTAGTTTTAGTCGGACTTCTTGGGTTCTTAGAACTTGCTTTTGGAAATCCAAAAAAAGTAAAAAACATCCCAATATTTCGCTTCAAAAATCCAGTTAGTCATTTACGCATTTCACCCAAAGCTAATTTCTTAGCTTATATTGAAAAAAAATCTAAGGAAAAAAAATCGCTCAAAGTATTAGAGATCAAAAACAAGCAAATCTTTTCAGTGAGCAATTCTCAAGTAGGTCCTTCTTTTTTCTGGGCTCCTCATGGCTATCGACTATTTTTCAGGGAGCAGATAAAAAAGCACAAATCTGAACAGATTGAAAGTACTATCAAGGCTTATGACAGTAAACTGAGAAAGAGTATTGAAATTGCGAATATTTCCCAGCCTACAGGTTATATAACTCTAGATCCCATGGATTTAAAAATTAGAACCATGTCATCTAGTAAATTACATGTTCATCAAATTGTTTATCCTGGAAGTAGGTTAGCAAAATGGCAACTAAAAACACGTTCACAGAAAGGTCACTGGTGCGTCACCCAAAACGGAGTCCTGTGGATGCTTAAGTCTGTGAATATTATGTCCAAACTCGAGGACGACAGAAGTCCAGTTGAAACCTTTGCAATCTCTCCTGATGGCAAAAGCATCGCTTGGAATACCCAAAAAGGAATTTTATATATTAGCAAAGAAGGCAAGAAACCCAAGGTGATTGGCTATGGCAAGCACCCACAATGGCACCCAAGCAAGAGAATTTTAGTCTATGCAGGTGCAAGGATGGTCGGAAAGGTCGTAAGTCGTTACGATTTGAGAGCAACCAATACCAAAGGGCAAGGAAGATGGATTACTCACTCCCAACACAGTGATGAACTCTGGCCTATCTGGCACCCACAGGGAAAATTGATTTTGTACACCGTAAACAATACAAGTGATATCTACATGATGGACTTTTCTGATGCACTTATTGCTCGCTCAAGCAATTCTCACCACAAATAGTACTTTGTTTGATGATTCACTCCCTAGGGAAGCCAGACAAAGAAAACTTGCTCCATATTTTGAGCCAAGCTTTAGTGAGCTTGTGCATTTAGACCCACATGACCAGCGTGAAAGGAAATATTTGAACAAACCCCATTTGATGAAAGGATATATTACTGTCAAACCACCAAAAGGGTTTTGTTTTACAATCAGAGTAGATCAAGACCGCCCAGATTATCGAATATGCTCTAATAAAAAAGTTCCTTTCAAACTTGCTGATATTAATGGACAAGGTGAAATCAAATGGACGGTCATTACTAGTCCCGGTGACTTTGGAACCTTAGTTAGCTGGAATACTCCCTACCGGGTAGGACGGGTCGTGGATCAAAGCATGAAATGGCCAGGACCTTCGCGAGATATAATTATTAAATCTTGCAAAGTAGTGAAAAAAAGCAAAATAGATAGACGAGTCATCCTCTCTTTCTTCTACAAAGGAGATTGGACTATCAGAATTCCAGCTCAAGATCGGCTTGTAGCACAGCCAAAAAGACCGAAACCAAATCTCTATGTACAACAAAGCGAATTCGCTAGTAGTTTCGCAAAGATTGCTAAGGCCAAGGCTAAGCAGGAACAAGAAGAAGCGACCGGCAGTAAGATACCTGCGGCAGATGGAGAAGAAGATCCTAATATCATCGAAACGAGCTGGCAGATGCACCCTCGCAACTCTTTCTCACTCCCCACCAATAATGTTATCTTAGGTAGTGACAGCCCACAAGGATCAAAGGGTAAATGCCAATACCGGACTAGCGGCTATAAGATTGATCCATCATCAGGAGTCCTCGAATGCCATAGTACAGGGCCCTATCAATGGGTGTATGTACCGCTGCCATGTATAGACCATCTGCTAGAACACCAATAATATTGGGAAATTTTATAATGATTTAAGGGTTAGGAGTGGAAGTGGTGGGTCCACCTGGACTTGAACCAGGGACCTTGGAGTTATGAGCACCCTGCTCTAACCAACTGAGCTATGGACCCTAAAGAAGTCTACTTCCGAAGACGAAACATTCTTACCTTTAGATGCTCTGAAAATCAAGCATTTTAGTTTGGCGTTATGATTCTATAAATGCTCGGAGCTTTTTACTGCGCGATGGGTGTCTAAGCTTTCTTAGGGCCTTAGCCTCTATCTGCCTGATTCTTTCACGGGTCACATCAAAATTTTGGCCCACTTCCTCAAGGGTGTGATCACTCCTCTCTCCAATTCCAAATCTCATTCTCAAGACTTTCTCTTCCCGAGGTGTCAATGTAGCTAGAGCTTTGAGTGTTTGTTCTCCTAAAGAACCCGATATGACATTTTCAGATGGAGAAAACGTCGACTTATCTTCTAAGAAATCTCCAATATGATTATCTTCCTCTTCCCCTATAGGAGTTTCAAGAGAAATGGGTTCAATTGCGATTTTGAGGACTTTACGCACTTTATCAAGAGACATTTCCATTCTGGCCGCAATTTCTTCAGGAGTAGGCTCTCTTCCCATCTCCTGCACTAAATAGCGGCTAGTCCTAATCAACTTGTTGATAGTCTCAATCATGTGTACAGGGATCCGAATCGTTCGCGCCTGATCAGCAATTGCTCGGGTAATCGCTTGCCGAATCCACCAAGTGGCATAGGTCGAGAATTTATAGCCTCGGCGGTATTCAAATTTCTCAACTGCCTTCATGAGACCAATGTTACCTTCTTGAATAAGATCCAGGAACTGCAGACCACGATTGGTATATTTTTTGGCGATTGAGACAACTAAGCGTAAATTAGCTTCAACTAATTCTCTCTTTGCATTTTCAGTATCATTTTGCATCTGAACAAGTTCTGAAAAAGTTGTTTCCAACTCATCGGTTTCCATGCCAGTTTCTTTGTGGCACCGATCAAGTGTTTCCAAAGCAGCTTGATAGTTGCGCAGTACCCTGGTCCACTCTCGCTCAGTTGCAATACCAAATGGAGTATTTGGATTTTCCAAAATGTGCTTAGTAAGCTGATCTGTTGTGGTTTTCATCCTCTTGGCGTAGTAACTCATATCCTGCTTTGCTTCGCGCATGGCATTTGCAAAAGTTGCAAGAGAATTAACTGCAAGAACCATAAGCCTACGATTAATATTAAGTTCTTTCAAAGAAGCAAACATATTCTGTTTGCTCTCTCCTAAGGATTCAATATGTTTAGCAGAATTTGACTTCCTTTTTTGTAATTTTGAATACTCTTCATAAAGCTTCAAAAATTCTTCGGTTGCGATTCTAACTTTTTCTTCATGAACTTCTTCGTTGTTTGAAGCTTCATCATCATCAAATCCTTTAATCCAACTTTTCATCCTAATTTCACCATCAACAAACTTTTTAGCTGTATTGTAGACAGTGTCTAGACCTACCTTAATATCTAGTAGTTTTCCTAATATATTATTTTCAGCAGCCTCTATTTTTTTAGCAATGACAACCTCACCTTCACGTGAGAGCAATGCTACACTTCCCATTTTTCTTAGATAAATTCGTACAGGGTCGTTAGATCTACCAAGGTTATTATCAGCTATTTTCTTAGCTTCTTTGATTGCACTATCGTCGTCTTCTTCATCATCTGTTGACATTTCATCTTCTGCTTTGAGGTTTTCAGACTCCGAGTCAGCTTCATCATCCGAGTCAACACCTGAAATGTCATCAGATGAATCTGAAACAACTCCTTCCTCATCAACCAAGACGGTCTCTTCCATTTTATTAGAACTATCCATTATCTCGATATCAACTTCTTGGAGAGCAATCATCACACTGTCAACAACTGCGGAATCTATTTTTTTTGTTGGGATAGCATTCTTTATATCTTTGAAAGTCAAAATATTTTCATTTTTTTCAGCTTTTTCTTTCAAGGCAGCAACAATCTTATAGAGGTCAACCTTAATTTTTTCTTTATCGGTTCCATCTTTTGCGGACTTTGTTTGTTTCTTTTTGGTGCCTAAGGGACGCTTTGCTGCTTTTTTTGTAGTTTTTTTCTTAGTAGCTTTCGATTTTGAAGACTTTAAATCTTGATCAGTTTTGGACTTTTCTTTACCAGCATGCTTAATAGCTCCACCTTTGGACCTTGAATCTGCATCAGATTTCAATGAAGATTTATGCGATTTTTCGTCACCTGATTGCCCATCATGATTGTTTTGCTTATCATTCATAAGTTTCGAACCTGTCATAGAGGGGTTATGAAAATTCCATTCCTGATAAATTTAAGCAAGTTCAAAACATCTTAGAGAGTTTTATTGTATTAAGACTAGAATCTAAAGCTCCAAAGAGGATATCTTACTTGCTAACAAAGCTACTTCAATCACTTTGCAGGGAACTTTGCAGCAAACGAAGGGGAGAAATCTTTACTTGGTACTTTCAAGCTCTTTTTGCACCCTTCGCAATTCCTGGTGAGCCTGAAGAAAGTGCTGTCCTAGGCGTTTCCATTCACCATTTCCTTCGGCTGAACCAGACTGTGCAACGACCATGCTGTCTTTGATTGAAGTTATTGTATTCTTTATCTTATTTTGTCTATCCAGCAACATCAAGCGTTCGAGCATTTTTTTTCTATTTTTCAATTTGAATGCCAACTTTAATTGCTTTAATTTGGAGGTTAATTCTATAACCTGGGAAGCCTGTGAACTGACCCAGTAAGCTTGGTCTTGTTCGAATGAACTAAGCCCCTTTCTTAAACAAGAAATCATTTCCTTGGCAAAAAAAAGCCACAATTCATCCACTTCCAGAGAATTTTCTAGAAACTTTTCAATTAGTTCAAGGTCGATTTGCTCGTCAGGTCGAGCGTAATAAATGTGTCCAAAGAACTCAAATGCGAGATTTGCCAGTGGCGCCGCTGGCATGCTTAGCGGGTCCTTACTTGTATTTTGGCCTTCACCTTCTAAGAGTTTTTTATCGCTTGGCGATTCGTTCTCTTCGACAAACTTTTCTTCCTTCCACTCTTTGCCAGCCACAGCTGCATTTATCAAGCGCGATTCTACTCCAGTTAAACGCGAAACTTTCTCAAGTAAAAAACTTCTTTGAATAGGATCACGAATACTAGATAGCCAAGGCACAAATTCCTTATTGATAAGATTTGGAATGGCCCCACTATGGCTTTCCTGGAGCCGTTGAGTTATGGCAAAATCAATCAATCCTTGAGCTTTTGCAAAAACCTCATCAAGTGCTTCTCGCCCATGTGCACGTAAATAGCTATCGGGATCTTCACCCATTGGCAGAAGAGCTACCTTAAATTGAAGCTCTGGATAGTCCAGGCTATCAGAAACAAGTTTGAGTGAAGCATTGCGCCCAGCTTGATCACCATCAAATAGCAGGTAAACCATACTTGTTGCAGAGTTCATGCTCCGCATATGCTCACGAGTAAGGGCAGTACCTTGGCAGGCTACGGTTTCACCATATCCATATTCATGCATTTTAAGAGCATCTAAGTAGCCTTCAACGACAATTCCCCGAAGCTTATTGCGCATTTCTTTGCGGGCAAGATCCATGGCAAATAGGGTAGCACTTTTGTCATAACGGCTGTTTTTATATTTCTGCTGCTGCTGTCCCAACGCTCGGCCACCAAAAGCAATCAAACGGCCATGAGTATCCCTTATTGGAATAGTCAAGCGATGGCGAAAAAAGTCATAGGAGCGCCCCTGAAAGACACTTGCTAGGGACACAGCCTCTAGCTCCGACATTTCATATCCGTGATTCTGTAACTTAGAAATCAGGTCTTGGCTAGAATCAGCGGCATAGCCAAATCCTATTTTAGCCCATGATTCTTTCGCGAAACCCCGATTCAAGAGGTAATCACGGGCAGCTTGCCCATTCGGAGCACTTAAATTAGCTACAAAATAGTCTTGAGCCTCCAGCAGAATCTTTCCAAGTTTTGCGTGTTTTTTCCATTCGCTAAAATCTCGCGAACTACGCTCAAGCTCTGGAACTGGGATGCTAAATTTGTTGGCCAGCCATTTTAGTGCATCTATAAAGCCAAGCCCTTGTTGTGATTGGACAAAAGAAATAACATCGCCATGTGCTCCGCAACCAAAGCAATGATAATGATCGTCATAGAGGTAGAAACTTGCAGTCTTTTCTGCGTGAAAAGGGCAGCATGCTGTATAACGACCTGCTTTTTTTGTTAAATTAACAAATTCACCGACCAACGTTTCGAGCGGCGCTTTTCCTAGAATACGGTTTTTGACATCCTCGATACCAGGCATGCTAATTCACTTCCTAATTAAGGTTAGGTATCCTTTACAATAGGAACTTTTACAACGATTCTAAAACTATGAAAAGCGCTTACTAAGTGAGCATTAGCGGAAGAGGCGGGTGATTCTGTCACCGAAACTGCACAAATTCTTTACATTTGCCATAATTAAGTATTCAAGCTTATCAATCTCATTTTTACGCCCTTTGAGCACAGCGATAAACCGGTGCTTACGAGGGGAAGCACATAAGTTTCGAGGGTCTCCCTCCTCATCAAACTCCTTGATTTTTGATGTAGCAATTACATCAATCAATTCACTTATGGAATCCTTTTTATGGTCTTTAGACCCATTTTCAGCAAACATTTTTTGAACTTCCTCGCCCATCTGGGTCTTGGATATGGCAGAAAAATTGGGATGATAAAATGCTATTGAAAAGTACGGCAACAAGAGTTGTCTCTTAGAATCAATAAGGTAGTAAACGCTTAATCCGGTAAAATTTGTTCCAAGCGGCCCACTAAAAACACAACTAGCACTTGGAAAATACACCGTAGCTGCTTTGGTTCGAATATTTCCAAAAACTTTACCTAGGTTTTCTACATAATGCCCATCTGGCGGAATTTCTAACGGAAGTCCTAATCTTTTAGAAACCTTCTTAGAATTCCATCGACTAAATGCCTTGAACATTTGAGGATGGTTCCCAAAAAGAAAAAACTCAGCATTCTGCGGTTTTTTCACAGCTGGCTTTACCTTACTACAATCAAAGTTTGGTAGATCAAGCTCTCGTAAAGAAAGTGGTTTATTAAAACCAATTCCGGAAAAAAAATACTGCGATTTAAGGAGACTAAAAGGTATGGGGTTTGCAGCATCGAAGCTTGTAGCAAGCAAGAGTTTCTTACATTCTGATACTTTTTCTTTAAGTTTGGCTTTTTTACCTTTATATGTTTTTAGTGCTTTTTTTTTACAACTAATGTAAAGGCTAGCTCCAGGAAATTTTTCTTTGCATCCTACCAGTCTACGTTTTAGCCGCTTAGGAGAAAGTTTTCCATCCTTCATCATAGTAAGAGCGTCAGAACGACATTTCTTAAAGCTACGATTACTAACTTGTATGTTCTCTCGCGTCGAAGGAGAGAGTTTGCCAGCAGCTTTTAAGACTGGAACGTTTCCCAGGGAGCTAGATATCAAGAAAATAATGATAAGATGAGGGGAAGAAAAGTTGGTAATATCCATCATTTTCCAATTTTACTTTAAAAGATTCGCAGGGTGCCTTTTGGAATACCTAAGAAAGATAACGTATTAATTCATAGGAGATATTATGCCATCTTTCGATATCGTTTGCGAAGTAAATTTGCAGGAGGTTGATAACGCTGTTAACCAAACCAGCAAAGAGATTCGAGGGCGATTTGATTTTCGCGGATCTAGCTCTAACATAGAGTTAGACAAGGAAAACAAACAAATAAAAATCACTGCTGATGATGAAATAAAATTGAGGTCTATCCATCAATTATTAGAAGGCAAATTTGCAAAGCGCAGCATCGATTGCAGAGTTCTCAACTACGGAGATGAAAAAGAGGCTGGAGGAAATCTTATAAAGCAGGAAGTCGCTCTACGCTCAGGAATCGATAAAGAAAACGCCAAGAAAATAACAAAAGCAATCAAGGAATCTAAAATTAAGGTCCAACCTCAGATCCAAGACCAGCAGGTTAGGGTATCTGGGAAAAAGATTGACGACCTACAGGCTGTCATATCAATGCTGAAAAGCTCTGACCTTGGCCTTCCTCTTCAATATATCAATATGCGGAGTTAAATTTCCATGGGATTCAAATGTGGTATCGTAGGCTTACCAAATGTAGGAAAGTCAACTATTTTTAATGCACTTACTTCAGCTGGAGCTGCTTCAGAGAATTACCCTTTTTGCACCATTGATCCGAATGTAGGACGGGTCGATGTGCCTGACCAGCGACTTGAGGCTATCGAAAGCTGTGTTCCAGCACAAAAAATTATACCTTCGTCGATGGAATTCGTTGACATTGCTGGCCTTGTTAAAGGGGCATCTCGCGGAGAAGGGCTGGGCAATAAATTCTTGGGGCATATCCGTTCTACTGATGCTATTGCTCATGTTGTTAGGTGCTTCGATTCTGGCGATATTACTCATGTGGAAGGGGGAGTAAACCCGGTGAGGGATATCGAGATTATTCAAACCGAATTAATTTTTGCCGACAATGAAACTGTTGAGTCTAGCCTCACTAGGTACAAAAAACTTGAAAAAACTGGAAAAAAAGAAATTCCTGCAATTCTAAAAATGATTGAAGCTTTAGCAGACCATCTCCAGGAACTAAAACCAGCAAGAAACTTCAATCTAGATGATTACCTTGGTGATGTTCACGAGGTTTCTCTTGCATATAGAGACATGCACCTCATAACAGCTAAGAAAGTTCTTTATGTGTGCAATGTCGATGAAGACCTAGCTGACGGAAACCATGACAACGACTATACCAAAAGTGTTAAAGAGTTTGCCGCCAAAGAAGAGGCTGAAGTCGTCATAGTCTCAGGAAAAATAGAAGAAGAACTAAGTCAATTGGAAACCGATGAAAAGCAAGAAATGCTAGCAGATTTGGGCTTGAACGAACCCGGCTTGAACCGCCTTATTAGAGCTGGCTACAAAATGCTTGGTCTTCAAAGCTACTTTACAGCTGGGGAAAAAGAGATTCGTGCATGGACAATTCAAAAAGGCACAAAGGCCCCAGGAGCTGCAGGAGTCATTCACTCAGATTTTGAACGAGGCTTCATCTGCGCCGAAGTGTTTACGGTCTCTGAGCTGCTTAAAGCAGGGAACAAGGTCAAGCTCAAGGAACAAGGCCTGATTCGTATCGAGGGCAAAGAGTACACTGTGCTTGATGGCGACATTATGGAGTTTCGCTTCAATGTTTAGTATCTACGCGGAGTAAGCCTCGGAGAATTTGAGACGGGCCATTCATATGTATAGCTAACTCCTGCAACCTACTTGGATTGATATGCTTAGCAATCTCGCTAGCAGGCAGGGCCAAATGGCCCGGTTGCTCCGGCGCTGCTTGCATACCCAAACAGTTCGCAAAATGTTTCCAAGGTTTTGGCCAGTTTTTAAAAATATCTTTTGAGATGAGCTGAATCTTAGCTTCTGGATAAGCCTGCCTAAGTAGTAGCAAAGACACCGCAGTTTCAAGTGAAAATGTTACCAAGTCAACATCAATGGCTTGTCTCGCAGTTGCACCCAGCTGGCTGCTTATTGCTGCTACTAAAGAAAGACGCAAATATTCAGGGCCAGAAAAGTGCTGCATTAAGTCCTTTATTTTCCAGCTATCTTGAGGGTCTGGCTGAAAGTTTAAATTCTTGTATGGAAAACTTAAACTTTGGAATGGACCAGCAGGCACCATGGAACTTACCAGACCTCCCTGAATAACATGCCCACAGAAACCATCTCTCCATTGTCGATTTATTAAGCCAACCAATGGAAGAATAAGCAAATTTTTATAACCTTGAATATCCATGAAAGAGACAGGTTGCTTCTCAGGACAATTTACATAGGCCAAAAGTTTTAAGCCTTCATCCAAAAAAGTTAAGTCAAACAAAGCAAAAGAGCTACTAGCCTTCACTTCAAGTTTTTGTTTAACCCCTTTATAAAAACACTGATAAGAACACCTCTTATTAAAGCCTTCGGACCAAACTACCTTTAGATAACTAGACAGGCTAAAGTCAGACTCTAAAGATTGCTCTGAACTTACGGAATAGAAGTAAAAACTATTAGGATCGGAATCCTTCAAAGAGATTTTACCTGTTGAAAGGACGATCAAATCATCTTGGTTCATTGCTCTCACCTTTTAAAAAGTGGTCAAGAAACTTCAAATGACTTGGGTTTTTCCAGAGCTTACTAAAGTCATCAAGATCTTGCTCAACCTGAGAGTTTAAAGATAAAAAAGCACGATTTAGCATGCGCTTTTGCATAGCAACCGCTAGTGGTTCTAGCTGAGAAAGATTTGCACTAAAGTTTGCAATCGCCTCATCAAGCTCACCAACACTTGAAAGCTCTTTCTGAATAAGACCTTTTGCCAACAATTCCTTAGCTCCAATGACTTTTTGTAGGAGCAAATAATCCATAGCACTCGAAGGACCAATCAGCTGTGTCAAACGATTGGAACTACCATAGCCTAAAGCAAGGCCAACCCTAAGCTGTTTGAAAGAAAAAGTTGTTGAAGCTGTAGCGAAGCGGAGATCACCAAACAAAGCAAGCTCAACTCCCCCACCGATAACTTGACCATCCATGGCAAAAAGTACGGGAATAGGCAAGTTTAGCAGCCTCCGGCATAGCATAGAATAATTCTTGATATAGTTTCTAGCTTCAGCCTGATTCAAGGAGGCAAGCTCCTTAAGGTTACCACCAGCGACCCAAATGGGCTGCGCTTGGCTACCGTCATAATTTGCTTTAATCACAAGCAAACGTGTGGTCGGTGCATCATCATGGGAACCGTGAATACTTCTTTCGCATTCTTTCTCCAAACTAGTCAATAACTCATGGAATCGATCATACATCCTCATTCCTAAGGAGTTGCCATTTTTTGGATCGTCAATAGTCCATTCAATACGATCTTTGAGTTTTGTTTCTTTTATCAACATGGTGCTACCTGCTCCTTTGCTAGCCGCCCTTGTTACACTAAAGCAGAAATATTTATTCTCATTCAAACCAATATCGAATATAAGGCTGGATTGGGGAGCTCTTATCTTCCTTTTAGCCAAGCTGGGTTAAAATGTAATCGGGGCTTTTTTTGATGCTCCCGTCGATGAGCGAGTGGAACAACTTCTTATCCTCTGGCCAATTATGCCGAGGTCTTAGCAGATTAAGAAAGCAAAATGATATTATATGGCAAAGAAAAGTCCGAAAGATTACCAAAAAATCTAAAAAACATCATATTAACAGGTATTTGTGGAAGCGGCAAAACAGCCATAGGCAAGCAACTTGCTCGGCGGTTGGGCTTCGGCTATCTCGATTTAGATGACTGGATAGAAAAATCGGAAAAAAAATCCATCAAGAATATATTCAAGGATCACGGCGAAGACTATTTTAGGAAAAAGGAAACTGAGGCACTTTCATCCATTAAGTCAGCCGTAAGCCAAGTCATTTCTCTTGGCGGGGGTACCATGCAGGCTGATCAAAACTTAGATCTGATTGAAGACCTAGGGGTGACCGTGTGGCTGCAGGTTTCTCCAAGTGCTATAGCTAAACGCTTTGCATCTCACCCTGAAGAGCTGAAGAAACGTCCGCTTCTATCCGATATAGCCAATGTTGGAAATATGAAAGAAAGAGAAGAGCTATTGATGGATCGCCTGACAAGTCAATTAAAAGAAAGACTCGAAGGATTTGAGCATTCATCTCTTTGCTTTAATGACAGCTTTGCAACCAATGATGAGGCGGCAAACCGAATTAAGCAATTACTGGAAAGCAAAGAAGGGCAAAAGCTGCTCAAGAAAAATGCCAAAAGATAAACTGGCAGCCACAGAGTGTGGATGGCAACCTAATTCAAGGACAAGCTATGCTTAACCTCAACGCCATACTGATAGAACTTGATAAGGCGAAAAAACTCCCTTGGAAGGGAATTTTTGGGGCTGTATCCATTGGCTTTTTAGGGGCTACAGGCGCTAGCCTTATTGCCAACTACCTATTATTTCCTTCAAAAAGTGATCTTAAAATCGTTCCCAAGGCCAGGAATGTAGCTTCCATTCAAAAACCAACACCAAGCATCGGAAAGCAAGGAATAGACGAAATCGTCAATCGCAATCTTTTCAATAAAGAAGGTAAAACCGGTGAAGAAGATATGCTTGAATCTTCTGAAGAACAACCTGTTTACTCTGGAACAAAAGCGATTAAATCCACTCTCCCACTCAAGTTACTTGGAACCATATATGGAGGAGACCCTTACTCTGGAATTGCTCTTATAGAAGATACTTCTAAGCGCAACCAGAATAGCTTCTTTGTAGGAGATCTCCTTGCTCAAAAAGCAAGAATCATAGAAATCCATCGGGAAAAAGTGATCATAGACCGTGGGGACCATAGGGAATATATCGAGCTCGAGAGAAAGCAGCTAGTAAGTAAACGCCGCAAGAAATCTTCCGGCTCTAAAAAACCTGCTTCCAAGAAAATATATGCTACCGAACCTCCACCTGAAACTTACAAAGAAGAAGGTTTTGAGCGCCAGGGTGCCGCCATTACGATGTCCTCTGACTTTAGACGTAAGCTTCTCACCACAGATTTTGCTAAGATTCTCCAGGACGCAAAAGCCGAACCCCACTTGGTAGGCGGCGAATTAAGTGGTTTTCGACTCAATCGTATCAGGGAGGACTCAATTTATCAAAAAGCCGGCCTACAAAATGGCGACGTTGTTAAAGAAATCAACGGTGTCTCCCTAGTTGATACAGCTCAAGCTATCAAACTTCTTAACTCATTACGTGGTGAAAATGATTTAGAGGTGAGACTTGAAAGAGGTGGGGTGATCCAAACAATAAACTTACAAGTTCGGTAAACTCATGTTTGATAAAATAAAATTGCTGGTTGGCTCTAAAAAAGGCGGGATATCAGGCGGCTTTAAAAAGTCTCTGGACAGCTTCATTAAGCATTCGATTCTGTCGAGTGGAGTCCTATTTGTCTCCTATATCAGCGCAAGTGCTGTTGGTGCTTTTTTAATACCGTTTATTATGGATTCAGTGGGAAACTACAAGATTTCCAAAGCTGCAATTTCTGCTCCTCAGGTAAACTTGCAGGGAAGACCAAATTTTCATAGCTTAAAGAAACAAATTCTCGAACGAAATTTGTTCAGTCTTGACGGTGAGCTTCCTGATGAAACGAACAAAGCCGATCAAGCTGCGACCGAAAAAAGGAAAGAGGATTTTGATGAATCTGCCCCTTGCATCCCAAGCAAACTAAAGCTCAGCCTCATAGGCACCATTTTTTTGGGAAATCAAAAAAACTCAATGGCAACCATAAAGGAAGCCGGGTTTGATGAAGCCGATATTTACAAAGCTGGCGATGGGATTATTGGGATGGATGACGCATTGATCGTCAGCATCGAGCGTAACCGAGTGATCATAAATAACTCTGGAAATAAAGAGTGTCTCGAAATTAAAGTCGCCGAAGCAGGAAGGGGCTCCCTATTCGATGAAAATGGTGGCGGATCTTCTCCAGCAGTTGAGGAAGTCGAAGGAGGCACTGTCCTACTGCAAGCAGCTTTTGTTGAGAGTGAGCTGGGTGATGGCTTTGGAAAAATCATTCAATCAGCCAGACTAGTTCCCAACACCGTAGAAAACAGAGTCAATGGATTTAAGGCTTTTGCTATCCAAAAAAACACTTTGCTAGACAAAATTGGACTGCAAAATGGTGATGTCATCACACAGGTAAACGATACGATAATGGAAGCTGAACAAGGGTTTGCACTCTATCAGGCATTGCTTGATGAACGTGATATTACTATTCGCGTCTTGAGACAAGGTAAGACACCCAAGACTCTACATGCCCGCATTAAATAACTAATCGTCAATCCGATTAGCTGGCTAAAAGCCTTTCCTTATATACTGGAGGTCATATTTTGCATCGCAAGTTCACCAAGCTGGTGATGACATTAATACTTTACCTAAGTTTTGGATTCTTTTTTAGTGAACTCCCAGGAATCAAATGTCCAAGTCTTGCTGCAGACTTACCTCCTGCTGAACCCATAGGAACCATTCCTAAAGAGAAAACCAAATCAAAAAAGATACAAAAAAAACCAAGCCCTGCCATAAAAACAAAAAACTCCAAGGAAAAGCTTATAAGTTTCAATTATTTCGAATCCACAGACATTCAAATTATAGCGGACGACGTTGCCAGATGGTCCAAAAAAAACTTCATTTGGGACCATAAAGTTAAGGGAAAGATTAAAATTATAGCCCCGGAAAAGTTAAGTCCTGATGACGCATATAAAACATTCTTGTCAGCACTGGACATGCTCGGGCTAAGCACCATAGAAACCGGCAAAGTAGTCAAAATAATGAAGACCAGAGAGGGAATGAAAAGCAACTCTCCCATTTACGGACCATCACAAGAACTCCCTGATTCAGATGAACTTGTCACCCAAGTCCTACCCCTCAAATATATTCAAGCAAAATGGATTCTGGCGTCCTTATCTCGATTTGCAACCCCACGGTCAATGATCGCAATAGAAAATACGAACACCTTGATTATTACTGATAGCGCAAAAAAAATTGAACGAATCCTCGATATTATTTCCTTCCTCGATGTAGGCTCACAACAACCGAGCCTCAAAATGATCTCTATAAAACATGCATTACCTTCTGAGCTGAGTAAAAAGATTAAAGAATTTTCTGAAGTGGAGGCAAACAGTGCTAGAGGGAAAAAATCCACAACTAGAAAAGTAAGCTATAAGATCATAAGCTTAGATGGCCATGGTCTTATAGCAATCATGGCTCCCCCAGTTATGATAGAAAGGCTCACAAAACTAGCTCGATCCCTCGACCTAGCTCCAAAAATCGACGCAGGTGAAGCTAGCATCCACCTAAGGCCCATTGAGTTTGCTGATGCAAAAAAACTTGCAGGCGTATTAAATGCTCTTTCTTTAGCAAATAGACAAAAAGCGAATACGTACTCAAAAAAAATCAGTCAGCTTAAAATTACAGCTGATGAACCTTCAAACTCAATTATCGTAGCAGGTACCAGAAGCCAGTTTCGAGATGTTGACTATATCATTCAAAAGCTTGACAAACGTCGGAGCCAAATACTCATCGAAGTCGATGTTTTGGAGATAAGTGATGATCATACCTTCACAGTTGGTACTTCCGTTTTTGCTGGAAGTGCTGGCAGTACAGATATTATCACTGCCTGGCAAGCAAAGACCATGGCTCCCATGATACTAGCAAGCTCAAACGCACTTTCCACGTCCCAAGGAGCTAGAGCTCAACAGTTCACTTCCGCCACCACAGAAGGATTGAGTATCGGAGCTCTTGCTGGAAAAGGTGTGGAGGTACCTGGACTAGGAACCATCACTCCAGGAGCGCTGATTCGCTTGCTTAAAACAGACTCAAATACCCGCGTCTTATCTTCTCCTTATATCCTGACGGTAGATAATGAGGAAGCCAACATAACTGTAGGGGAAACAATATTTTTCCGTAGCTCTGACACTGATAGTTTAGGAACAACTCGCTCAAAGGTAGAAAAAGAAAACATCGACATGAACCTTACCATTCAACCAAAAATAAGCAGCAACAATGACCTAAGTCTAATCTTAATGCTCGATGCTACGGAGCTTTCTGGCTTTAGTTTTGGACTTCCCCAAATCAGCAAGAAAAAAATTAAACAATCAATACTTCTTCAAAATGGCCAAACAGCTGTTATTGCAGGTCTTAAAAGTATTATCGAATCAGAAACCGCTAGTAAAATTCCATTCTTTGGAGACATTCCAATTATTGGCCACTTATTTCGCAACAACGTAAAGGTGACAAAAACCAAGCAACTTGCTATTTTTCTTACCCCTTATGTCATTCATGGAGCTTCTGACCTACAGCGCATATACCAAGATAAACAAAAGGAAACCGACTTCTTTTTGAGTAAAAGACAAAGGGAATAAACTAATGAATCATCTATTTTTTCCGAACTGGGATCTATACAAGGGGATAAGTAGCAAGAGCAAATAGAAGAAGTGAAGCCGGAAGTTATCAGTTAATGAGTTTACAGGATGAAACATTTAATTGCATGGGATACAAATAGCTTTGCCTGGGCATTGAACCCAGCCACTTTTGATGGTACGGGTACTTTTCTACTTGCTGTGTTGATTGTGTTTAGTGACGAAGTCCCAAATTTACTGTGGGGGAACTACTTGTGAAAATTGTTAGCAGAGGATTCAAGGTATTTTTTTACTTGCAAATATTTTTATGGTTTGTAAGCAGTGCCGCCTTCGGGCAAAGCGCAAGGTCATCCTCTCCAAACTTAACTCAGAATGAACCAACTTCTGCGGTAAAAACCAAAGGAGCAGCAAGCATTCCCGAGGGCCGTGAGCTTGTGAACATGGATTTCCCTGAGCTGACAGATATTAAAGATATTATCAAGGCAGTAGCTTTGTGGACTGGAAAGAACGTCATCCTTGACCGCAATGTCACAGGGAAAGTGCAGATTATTTCTCCAAAAAAGGTTACCAAAGAAGAAGCCTATCAGGCCTTTCTGTCAGCCTTGAATATGCTCAACTTGACAACAGTCGAAACGGGAAAAGTTATTAAGGTGATGAAAGTCAGGAATGCGGTTAAAGGTAATTTGAAGACTTACCTTGGGTCCAGTTGGGCTCCTCGTACTGACGAAATCATCACTCAAATCATTCCCTTGAAATACATAGATGCAAAACAGGTTCAGACAACCTTATCTCGCATAGTTTCCACCAACTCAATGATAGCTTATGAACCAACCAACACACTTATTATCAGCGAGAGTGGTTATAAAGTCAGAAGAGTCTTAGAGATATTGGAGCTGTTAGATGTCCAGACTCAACAGCCCAAAGTTTTGATCGTTCCCATAAAATACTCCGACCCTAAAAGCATTGCGGACAAGGTCAATGAAATTCTGAGGTCTAGCACAAGCTCTTCCAACAAGAAGCGCACTCGCAGCGCTTATCACTCATTCAAAATTCTGATCGATGAACGATCAAACTCAGTTATCATCTTTGGGCCACCGCGTACCATTCAAGATATCCGAGCACTTGTGAAAAAGTTCGACATCCCTCTTGATGATCCTACCGCACAAGCTTCCATACATGTACGGCCGCTCGATTATGCTGACGCCAAAAAACTTGCAGGCACCCTGTCTTCCCTAACATCAGGCTCAAGCAGAGGTAACCTAAGAAGACCACCAACCAAACGCACCCCTCGTAAAGGTGCAGCCCCTGGAACCACGAGCGTTGCTGATCTCGGAGATGGAGTCAAAATCACCGCAGACGAAGCTTCTAACTCACTACTAATCACTGGTAATCGATCGGCTTATGATGCTTTAAATTCAATCATCCGTAAGCTCGATGTTAGGCGTAGCCAAGTATTTATTGAAGCTGACATCCTCGACATTAATGAACGGAACGACTTTAACTTCGGAACCTCAATTTTTGGTGGTTTTGGTGGTGCAAACGATGAAGGAACTAAAGCAGTAACGGCTTGGGAAGCCGGCGGCATGGCTCCTCTTATTGTTTCCCAGGTACAAGATAACCCCACAAGTAGTAATACCCAACAGGTGGCAGAGGCCTTCTCCAATAATATGGCGATTGGGATTCTGTCTGGACAAACTGTAAAGGTTCCCGGTTTAGGAGATTTTAGGCCAGGCGCTCTAATAAACCTACTTAAGTCAGATGGCAATACCCGGGTTTTGGCCTCACCCCATATCCTCACCTCTAACAATGAAGAAGCTGCAATCTCCGTAGGTGAAAAAGTCTTTTTCAGGTCATCTTCCACAAACCCAACTACTGGTGCTGCAGTCTCAAAGGTAGAAAAAGAAGATATTGACCTATCTTTAAATATCAAACCAAATATCAGTCATTCCAACTATGTGACTATAGACCTAACTTTAGAGTCTAATTCTTTGAAGGGCCTATCCGATGAAGGACTGCCCATGGTAAGCAAACGTAAGACTAAGCAGATCGTCACTGTCAAAAACGGGCAAACCATTGTAGTTTCTGGCCTTGTCGAAAATAGAGAATTTGAATCATATAAAAAGATTCCTCTTTTAGGGGATATTCCAATCTTAGGATGGCTATTTAGAAACTCAACCACATACTCCCAGAAAAGCAATCTAGTAATTTTCCTTACCCCCCATATTGTGCATGGAGCCAATGACTTGGCATCCATTTATCAATCTAAAATTAAGGAACGAGATGGGTTTATGGAGGATATTTATGGTTCTGGTTATCAAGAATCAGACTTCTACAAAGCACTTCCTCGTCCTGAAGACGGCGCTTATAAACCAACTACTGTGGACGAAGCAGAGGAGAAACTCCGTGAAAATCAGCGCCAAGGAGTTTATAAAGCTATAGGCTATGAAGGAATGGGGAGTTCTAGTGAACAGGCCCCAGCTCCTGTCAAAAAAGATGTAGAAGCAACGGTCCCTATCCCAGCAGGAGGAGGAGATGACGGAGGTTTTGATGGGCCAGCATCACCACCTCCCCCATCAAAGGCATCTAATGGTCTAGATGATTCACAACCTGGCGAGGAATTGAATGAGTGACCCAAACGATCCATTGGCGCGGGATATAAACACCCCTCCTGAGAAGACAAAATGGCATGAACTCCCCTCCGCGACTTTTCGTAAAACAAAACGAAAGTCTCTAGGTGAGATTCTGATTGAATCCTCTGCTCTTACTGAAGATCAGCTAAAAGAAGCGCTCAGTTTTCAAGGAGAGGGAGCTGAAAAACGTAAGCTTGGTGAGATCCTTGTTGATAAAGCATACATCAGTGAAGAAGATATGCTCAAGGCTCTTGCCTACCAGCTCGATTTACCTTATTACGAAAAACTCCCCATTAATGATATCGACCCTTCATTGGTCGACAACATTCCAATTCAATTTGCACGCGATAACTTAATTCTGCCAATTGCTAGGGATGATTTTAATGTCACAGTCGCGGTTGCAGACCCTTTGAATATTTTTCCTATGGATGATCTGCGGCTCATTTTATCAACAAATATCAATATGATAGTATGCTCGCCATCTGTCATAAACCATTCCATCAATAGGGTTTACGAACGTTCAAACGACGCATCCCAAAAAGTCATCGATGAATTAAATGTTCCTGAAATCGGAACCGGTGATGAAGATGACTTAGAGGAAACCAGAGACCTGCTGGAGTCCTCAGATGATGAGAAACCCATCATTCGCCTAGTCAATGGCCTTCTATCCCGTGCAGTTAAAGAGCGGGCTTCAGATATCCATATAGAACCTTATGAAACAGAAATCGTGGTTCGCTTTCGAATTGATGGAACCCTGCATGACACCATGCAGCTCAATAAACGCCACCTAGGCTCAGTGGTCTCCAGAATCAAGATCATCGGTAAGCTAAATATTGCAGAAAAAAGAGTCCCTCAAGATGGCCGAATCAGTATAAAAGTTGCGGGCAAAGATGCTGATGTACGTCTTTCTGTTCTTCCAACTGCACTTGGTGAACGAGTGGTCATGCGTATCCTGGACAAATCTGCAGGAGTTAAAAGACTTGACCAAATGGGCTTGCATCCTGAAATATATCGTTCATGGACGAACTTAATCGCCCAAAAACATGGAATTATTCTGGTGACTGGTCCTACCGGCTCCGGTAAGACCACTTTGCTTTATTCTTCGATTACTCACATTAATACCACCGATATCAATATCCTAACCATTGAAGACCCGGTGGAATACAGGCTCCCAGGTATTGGCCAAATCGATGTCAAGTCAAAAATTGGCCTGACCTTTAGTGAAGGGCTGCGGGCTATTCTTCGCCAGGACCCAGATGTTATAATGATAGGTGAGATTAGGGATGAGGAAACGGCGAATATTGCAGTCCAGTCTTCATTAACTGGTCACTTGGTTTTTTCAACCTTGCATACCAACGATGCTGCCTCTACCATCACTAGACTCGACGATCTGAATATTCAGCCATTTCAGATTGCCTCAGCAGTTTTGGGAGTAATGGCAACTCGCTTAATAAGACGTTTATGTGTTCACTGCCGGGTTAAGCATGAACCAAGTGAACGTGAGTTGAAGCTTATGGAATTGGGCCCTGAAGACATTGTTGGTCAGGAGATTTTCAAGGCAGGTAAAGGTTGTGACCAATGTCATAGCCAAGGCTACAAAGATCGAGCAGGAATTCACGAGCTTTTGGTTATGGATGAAAAACTTAAAGAATTAATCCTAAAAACTCAGGATGCAAACGTGATTCGCAAGCAAGCGGTTGAAAATGGAATGAAAACCCTCCGTCAATCAGCTGTTTCCAAAGTTTTAGACGGCATCACATCTATCGAAGAAGCGATACAAAAAACCCAAACTGAGGATATAGAGATAGGCGAGTTATAACTTGGTTTAGTTTTAGTGCAGGAGTCTTCATTGCCTATATACCTCTATAAAGGGTATGACATAACCTCAGGCGCAAACCGCAAGGGGAAGATCGAAGCCGACTCTCTGCGTGCTGCTAGACAGAAGCTAAGATCAAAAGACAAAGTCATAGCCTCTGAGATCAAAGAAGAGGTAGCCCTCAAGAAAGGTGATAATTCGAGTGGCGGTTTCTCGCTTCGGCAAGAAAAAGTTACTCTACCCGAACTCTCAATTATGACCAGACAGTTTGCTACACTGCAGAAAGCCCATGTTCCCCTAGATGAGTGTCTCGTTGCCCTCACTAACCAAGTAGAAAACCGCTTACTTAGTAATACTCTTTCAGCCGTCAAAGGTTCTGTTTCCGAAGGGAAGTCTCTGGCTGAAGCTATGCATGTAAATGGCTACCCAAGGGTTTTCAACAGACTTTATATCAATATGGTAAAAGCCGGTGAATCTTCAGGCAATCTTGGCTTGGTTTTAGAGAGGCTTGCAGATTTTTTGGAATATCAGGTGGCTATTCGCGGGAAGATTTTTAGTGCTCTCACATATCCAGCTCTAATGATCACGGCATCACTCAGTATTATAGGTTATCTTTTCATCAGTGTGGTTCCCAAACTGGAAAAAGTGTTTATCAGTCTGCGTGTGACTTTGCCGCCCTTTACTAAACTGTTAATGGATTTTTCTAAGTTTCTTCAGAATCAGTGGATCCTTGTCTTAATTGGTATTGGTGTTTGCTACTTCTTATTAGTTTCTTGGTACAAAACCGAAAAAGGTAGAAGAATTGCAGACCGTTTGTCTTTGCAGGCCCCAATTATTGGCGATGTAGTTCTCCGAGTAAACGTTTCTAAATTTACAAAGACTTTGTCAACCCTGCTTAGCAGCGGTGTGCCAATTATTGCAGCATTAGAAATCACTAAAAACATTATTAATAATTCTCTAATTGCCAATGTGCTAGAGGAATCTAAAATATCGGTTCAAGAGGGTGAAGCTCTTTGGGTCCCAATAGATCGTAGTAAACGTTTCCCTGCCCTTGTTACCTACATGATTCGGACCGGAGAAAGAACTGGGGAACTAGAGCAAATGCTTCGCCATGTTGCCGATGCCTATGACGCTGAAGTTGAGAGGAAGATCGATTCTTTGATTTCTCTCATCGAACCTTTGATGATTATAGTCATGGGCGTCATTGTTGTAGGTGTTGTGATGGCTTTACTCATTCCTATGCTTTCAGTTATGAATCAAGTGCGCTAATAATAGTGACGAAATGTTAAATCTATCTTGGGGAAAGTGGAGAATTACATGTCAATCTTTGTAAGTTACTGGAGAAAAGCAAAGCACCTAGCTATAGGGCCACAAGGTGCAGAAGAGAACAGTCAAAAAGGAATGACCCTAATTGAGATCATTATTGTGATCGCGCTCTTAGGGACTCTTATGACCATTCTTGTGACCAATCTCTCAGATACTTCTGAGAAAGCGAAAGAAGACCAAGCACGCATAGCCATGGGTGGAATTGCTCAAGCGCTTCAGCTCTACAGGGTACACAATAATAAATACCCAACCACCGCCCAAGGCCTCGACTCACTCATCAGCGATCCAGGTGAAAGTAAAAGATGGCGTGGCCCTTATATTGAAAAAGAAAAATTAAAAGATCCCTGGGGGAACGCTTATGACTATACCTCTGATGGACGAAAATATGAGATCATCTCAGCTGGAGCAGACAGCAACTTTGGTACAGAAATGGATATCCACTACCCGGAAAGGGAAACTGAGGAACAAACGTAGCTTACTTACACCCTTTATTGGAGTTAGCTTGAGCCGATCTGTTAAGTCCTCATCCTAGCATACGATGGTATATAAGCAGTTGATAGGGCCTTGCTTCATCCGGAGAAAGAGATGAACCCGCTTGAACTCCCTAGAAATAAAGCAAAGGGCTTTACCCTCCTCGAGGTCATAATCGTGATCGGCTTGGTTGCATTTGTCTATGCAGTTGCTATCCCAAATTTCAACCTCAAGACTGGCAACGAAGTAGCAAGTAAACTTGGGCAGTTTGCTGAGGATATTCGTTCAGCTTATGACTATTCCATTCTAACGGGCAAGCCCCTTAGGTTGGTTTTCAAACTCTATGATGGTGAATACTGGATAGAAACTATCAGTGACAACTCAGCAGTGCAGAAAGTCAAGCTTGGCAATGAGGCCATTAGCTCTGATCCTTTACCTGAAGACGAGCAACAACGCCTAGCTTTTTTTGACGAAGACTTCCAGCGCTATGAGGACATAGTAGGAGAAGCGGTTCCAAACCCTGAGTCTGATGACGAAGAAGAGATTGTGGTCGTCTCTCCAGTCATTAAGGCAAAAGATGTACTAAAAGGACCAATTTGGCAAAAATTGGATAGCCTGGAATGGTCCGGCCGTAGAATTGGGCCATTCCTAATGGTTAGAGACTTGCAGACCACCCACCATCAGCAGCCAGTGAATGTTGAAGATGGACCAGGGGTAGTAGGCATGATTTATTTTCTTCCGCAGGGATTCGTAGAAAAAACAGTTCTCCATGTATTCTATCAAAAGGACAAGGGCGAGGTGGACCCGGATCAAACCCCATACACCATCCTAGTTCACCCATACGATGGTTATGCCGAGGTCAGGGTTGGCTTCGAAGAGATCGATATTTTTAGTGAAAAAGATGATGCATTCTAAAAAGTCAGATGAGTTGGAAAAGAGAATTAAGCGCGGACAGGAAGCAAGTTTTACCCTGCTTGAGACCGTTATTGCCTTGGGTCTGATGGTGACTGTAATCTTAGAGGTCAGCTCTATACAGGGTAAAAGCATTAATTTTGGCGAGTATAATCGATATTCGTCCCAGGCAAGCTGGCTAGCTCAAGCTGTTATGTCCAAGGTTGAGTGGTATTCATCTTATTATGATTTCAAGGATATCAAATTTGATAAAAAAGAAATCGAATTTAGTGAAGAATTATGCCCCAAAGACCCAAAATACGGTGAATGTCCCTTTAAATATGACCTGAAAATTGAAGAATTTCCGCTTCCTCTCGTCAGTCTCATAGCTGGACAAATTGGCGGGGGGAGTGAAGATGGCGGAGATGAAAGTGGGCTTGGCTCCACCATTGAATCAGCAATTAAGAATTTTCTCGGAGAAGAACTATTAAAGGTTGCATACGTGGAAGTTCACTGGTCAGAAGGTAGTAGGCGCAATAGTGTCGAACTTGCCTACCTGATAGCAAACCAAAAACAATTGGATGAACAGATTTTTATTCAAAAACCATTGGCAACGGAGCCGGAAGCAAAACCTCCTGGGAATACTCCTGGGAATACTCCTGGGAATACTCCCGGGAATACTCCTGGGAATACTCCTGGGAATACTCCCGGGAATACTCCTGGGAATACTACTCCACCGAGACCATAACGAAAACAACTTTGAATCTATTATATTGGTAACTGGATCTTTATGAGCTCAAGCTTTAAAAAAAAAGAACAAGCATTTAGCCTTCTTGAGGTCGTGATAACACTAGCAATCCTAGTGACGGTAATTTTTGCTATTTCAAACCTAATGCGTAACACTTTCGATGTGAAATTAGCTCTCTCTCAAAAAAATAAGGTTACAAACCGAGCAAACCGCGCCATGCAGAAAATAGGCTATGATCTAGGACATGCTTTTCTTCTCCACCCCAGATGGCAAGTTCACCGTACAGACGGTGTCAGCCGTACCCATTTTTCTATCAAAAAAAGCTCAAAGGGAGATCGCCTCGCCATGACTTACATGGGTCATGAAGCTATCAAGGCAAATAGCCCAGAGTCAGACATGAGCTATGTGGTTTATGAACTAAGATCTTCTTCCAAGTTTCCTCATAGGAAAGACCTCTATCGAGGCGAACTGCTGAGAGTTCCCGAAAAAGACTTTCGCTTTCGCGAAGACCCCCCAATGCGCGTTTTTGTAAAAAATATTGAAAGCTTAGAAATCTTACCCTGGAATGGTGATGATTGGTCGAAAAATGGTTGGGACTCTGGGCGAGGTGATACAGAAAAAATTCTTCCCCACATGGTTTTAATTAAGATAACAGCGTGGGTTGAGGAACCCATTGAAGGGATTGAACCCGACGAGACAGAAGAAGACTTGGTCCGCTATAGCACCATAATTCATTTACCTTATGCTCTCGATTTTAACGAACTAAAGACTAGAAACAGCTCATTTAACTGGAAATTATAAGGCCCTGTCATGAAGGTACTAGAGCAGTTTAAGCATATGATAAATTGGCTTTCTGAGCTGGTTTATAAGCTCCATACTCCAAAAGATCTGAGATGCGGTTCAAGTAATAATACGGGATACCAAGATAAAGAGGCTAAGCAAAGAGGAATTTCTTTGCTCATTGCCATTATGAGTATTGCTGTGATGATTACTTTTGTTAGCGAGATGATAGTTTCATCAACGGTTAATGTGGAATTAGCCATCATGACCCGTGATCGTATAAAGACAGAGTACTTGGGAAAGTCAGGAATAAATTTGGGATTATATTTACTTTCTGCAAGCTACCTTTGGGACCATGTGCAAGCAAGTGGTGCCTTAGGAGTAAAACAAGAACCAACCGATGGTCCTGCTAGCTTATGGACTATTTTCAATCAGTGGCCTCCCTTAGGAGCAGAGGTCCTAAATTTCGTGCAACCTCTACTAAACTCCGAAAGTGACGAAGATCCCTTCGGACTGAAGGGCATCCTTAATGAAAAAGTTGCAGCTCAAATGAAGCTATTTGAAGATCAGTTTTCGGTAAAAATTTCTGATGAAAGCAGCAAAATCAATATTAGTGATTGCGTTGGCTCAGCTGATGCTGCCCGAGCTTGCCCTGCAGTCATCGCTCAGTTGGAGGCACTTTTTGCATGCCCTGCCGAAAAGCAGTTTTTGGAAAGTAAAAACCTTTCGCCTAGAGAGCTTGCCTTCCGTATCCGGGATTACATTTCGAGCGATGAACAGGTATCAGAGGATAGCAATTTGGGCTCAAAAGATGACCCTTATCAAGAACTAAACCCACCCTATAAGGCGAAGAGACTTCCATTTGATTCAATTAGTGAGTTAAACATGGTTAAAGGCTGGGACGATCAAATTCATGCTGTTTTTGCTCCCTATTTGACCATCTACCCCTTCAAACCAAAAAAGAACCTACAAGGGGGTAAAAAAGTTTCAGTTGCAGGAATTAATATTAACACGGCCTCCTCGGAACTTATTGCCTGCTTGATACCACAATCAAGGGACGAAGTTTGTAGAGAAAAATCTGTTCAGAAAATACACAAATTCAATGGAGAAGGTGGCAATTTAGCATCTAGCAACAAGGAAATTAAAGCAAAGATCGAAGATTTATACTGTTATAGCGGAGATGACGAGGGACACAGTATCAAAAAAGAAGAATGGTTTGAAGTGAGGTCAGACGTGTTCAACATTACTGTCGATGCTTTGACCGGGCATCAACGAAAGAAAATTTCTGCTATCATTAGGCGTATAGATAATGGAGTAAAAGGGGCAGACGTAGAGAAACGAGAAGTAAAACGTTCCTACCAAATTCTTTATTGGAAAATTACATAGTTTTTGGTTTACTGCCCTTTTGACACTTAAGGTGAAACTGAAAAAAAAATTAAGAACTCATAGAATTAGCTCTTAAGTGCTGACTTTAAGTAAGGAAAACGTATGCAGAAGATTATCGGCCTCGATATTGGTAGCTACTCTATTAAGGCCGTAGAAATAGTCAATAAGTACAAATCTTATGAAATTTCAAATTTCTATGAAAACGTCATTCCTCAAGTTGACGAACTATCACCGGATGTAATGCTCCCTGCTTGTATGGAACAATTGTTTCAGGAGAACGAGCTAAAAGCTGACCGGATTGTAACTGCTATGCCGGGACAGTATATTTCAAGCAGAATATTGCCTTTTAACTTCTCGGATCCTCATAAGATCGAAGCTGCAGTATTTGCAGAAATAGAGGATGCCGTCCCTTTCAACCTTGATGAAATGATCGTTGATCACCAAATTCTTGGACAAATGAGCCAAAAAACAGTGGCATTGGTGGTCATGACCAAGAAAGCATTTCTTGCTAGTTTCCTTGAACATTTGCATCGTATTGATATAGATCCAAAAGTTGTCGATGTGGACAGTCTAGCGTTTTATAACCTATGCCCCTATTTAGAAATGGAAGTAGGTAAGTGCTATGGTTTAGTAGATGTAGGGCATGAAAAAACCTCCGTTTGCCTTGTCCAAGACGGTGTTCTGAGGATGTTTAGGTCAATAAATTTAGGTGGTCGCTACATCACTGAGTTCCTGGCTCGTGATCTCGAGGTAAGCTTCAATGAGGCTCAACGAGTAAAACATAGAGTAAGCAGAATGCTAACCGAGCAGGATGCAGGTAGTGAAATGTCAGCAGAAGACCAAACAGTTGCAGATAGGATTACTATCGCTAGTAATGCCATAGTCAAAGAGCTAGGAAGGACGCTTTACGCTTTCAAGACTTGGGAAAAATCGCCCATAGAACGTATTTATTTATCGGGCGGATCTTCGGTAATCAAGAATTTCGACAATTATTTAACTACAAATTTAGAGGTCGAAACCGTCCATAACCGACTCGAGCAATCCAGTCTTAAAATCAATGAACAGCTTGCTGATCAAATGCCTTCTATGTCACAGAGTATTTCCATTGGAATCAGAGCTGTAACATCAGTAAAGAGACACTCACAAATAAATTTGAGAAAAGGTCCCTTTGCATATATACAGGATTACGAATCCGTTTTTAAAGCAGCTGGAGCAGTTTTTAAAATTGTGGCTGTAGCATTATTATTATTATCTTTTAGTTATGCTATCAAGTATTTCTCTTACAGTAAGCAAATTAAAGAACTGCAATCCGTTTACAAAAAAGAACTTTTCTCTTCTGTTCCTGATCTCAAGAAAAAATTCCGTTCTGGTCGCTATGATTTCAGTATTATCCGCCGAGATGCTAGTACAGAGTTGCGTGATAGGATCGCCCGCAAAAAAGCTGCAACTGAAGGGTTTGTTGATTTAAACTCTGATAGTGGAGCCTTAGTAGCCTTACAAGATCTCAGCAAAGCCGTTCCAAAAGATGTTCAAGTCAACATGGTAGAATATCGTTTCGAAACTAAAGCTGATGGAACTGGAAAAATCCGTATTAGAGTCGAAGCTGATTCTTATGATACTATTGCGAAATTTGAGCAGTCCTTAAAATCAATTTCTAGTCTTGCTGAGATAAACGAAAAATCGTCTGATTCAAAACCAGGAACAGAAATCATTGTTGCTGTGGTTGAGGCAGACTATAACCCTGGACTATCCAGAGAATCCTTGTAGGTTTTTTCATGAGTGCTATTACAGATATAAAAGAAAGGTTAGACTCCTATCTTAAAATAATCAAAGAAAAAATTCTGGGCGTAAACAATGAGCGTCTAGAATTTGTAATGGATAGTTTCTACAAGCTTGATCCTGGCTATCGCAATGGCCTCTTAGCAATCATAGTTGGTTTTATATCAACCTTTATTCTTGCTGCTGTTTTTATTTACTTTTACCAGGTAAAAGCGCTAAAAGATGAACTAAACCTAACTTTCAATGCGCTAAATGAATTGAAGAGCCTATCATATGAGGATGCTAGGGAAGGTGCTAGATTTGATAAACTTATCGACAAAGTTAAAAGCCGGACAAGAAGCATCACTTTTAAACCTTTCTTTGAACGACTTTCTCGCCAGTCAAAAATTCCATTGAAAAGCATTTCTGATCGACAACCTGAAATGGATCCACAAAACCCGCTGTCAGCAAGAATGCAAGAAGTACATGTAGATTTAAAGCTAGCTAAGGTCTCCATCCCTCGCTTGTTAAACTTTTTGGTAGATATTGAAAAGGCCAACCACTATTTGCGTGTGCAAAATTTGAAGATCACAGGGATTTACGGTAATAAACTTTACTTTGATGTAGATGTACTAGTCCGAGGCTATAAGGTGACACGTTAAAAAAGGTAGGATATGAAAAATTTTGGCAAATTGATAGCCTATATAGTTTTAGCCATAAGTAGTTTTATTTTTTTCCTTTATCTAACATTCCCCTATGAGGTTTTAAAAGAGACAGCAATCTTAAAGGCCTCCGAAGCGACAGGACTTTCGCTTGAGATTGGCGAGCTAGGCCCAAGTTTCCCATTAGGGTTTAAGGGAAAGGAGATTAAGGTAGCTAGCACAGACTATCAACTCAGGTTCAAGTCTGCAGTGGTCAGCTTAAGCTTCCTTTCTTTTTTCCTCGGCAAAGCAAGAGTGGACTTATCATTGGAGGATTCCAAGAATGGGCATTTAGATTGTGAGGTAGCGCTCAGTATTCTGGATATAATCAAGGGTATCTATATGCCTTCAAACATATATATGGAATCGAGAAAGTTTCTCTTCGGCCAGTTGGTGGATTTTGCCTTGAATAGGCAAGCTCAGGCACCTGGAGTAAATCTAATGCTAAAACCATGGCTTGAGAGTGTCGACGTGGATGGACAGTTAGATGCAGATATTGATCTAAGTATCGACTCAGGCGATCTTAAAAGCTCTGAAGGAACTGCTGTGGTAGAACTACAAAACACTGTCCTAAAAAGCTTAAATCCAAACCTTCCAATCCCAGATCAAGTATTCACCAAAGCTCTTATCGATTCCAAACTGAAAAACGGTGTCTTCACAATTTCAAAAAAGTCAGGCTTTACTTCCCAAGATCTTATGGTTGACATATCTGGGAAAGTAACTCAAAAACCACAACTTATGCGCTCGACCATTGATTTTAGTCTGAATATCGAGTTAGCTGCGCCCCTACAAGAACAGTTTGGAATTATTTTTGATGCATTAGCTCAAAGAGAAACAAAGGGGAAAGTAAATATCAAGGTACAAGGTCCTCTCACACCTCAGCCAAAGGTCACGTTTCTTTAGATAATCATTCTACATTTATTACCTAGGTAAATGCTTCCTTTTATAATGTCAAATCAACATGACTCAGTTCAATTAATGTTCATACTTTCAGAGTTTTATGGAATATTCTGAATTTAAGCACTTTGACAGCAACCTGAGTATTTCCTAAAATATAGAAAGAACTTAGAAAACCGATCATTTCGTGGTTTTTTTTATATGGATAATTTCTTAAAGCAATTAGAAACTGCTTTACAATTTTACATAGCGCGGGGAAAAGCTGCGATTGAACAACTTGAGCTTAATAATTGGGAAAAAGCTTCTATAGAATTGCGTAATAGAAAAGCAGCATTTCTTAACTACCGAGCCGCTGACAGCCTTACGCATGAAAATCTTGGTGAGTACTATAAGTCAGAGACTGCGAGAATGATGTGGGAACAGATCGAATCTCAAGAAATGCAAATTAGTATGTTATTGAAAAAGTACAAAAAAAGGTACGCAGATCAACTTGGAAAAATAAAAAAGGAAAAGTCTAGGATTTCTAAATATCGTTCTCAATCTCAAAACCAAAACACTTTCGCCCGATCCATCTAGGATCTGTTGGAGAATTCTATGAGTCAGGCTAAATCTGAGATATCTAATATTGCTTTTGTTTATGGAACATTGCCTTCTACTGAAGAAATAGATCAACTACAGTTGCTAAAGAATAGTTTTGAGATATCAGTTATAAGCTCTGAGTCTATCATTGGTTTTTTGCTAAAAAACAGCTTTTTTAAAGACCTTAAATGTATTCCCTTACCTGATCATGATGAAGATACAACTTTTCTACCTGGACTAGAAAAAGTTCTTGAAAAATTTGATACTGTAATTATTAAAGAGCGTTTAGGAATCTATGCATTTCAAGCAGTAAGAGCAAAATTGCGATTTAGATTTCATTTATTGGTTATCATAGATAATCTTACTATTTTCCCAGCTGATGACGTCCAAAGGATACGAAGCATTCGTAACGAAGTTACGGATGCAGCGGATGGCTTTATTGTGCAAAGTAAAGCAGCCAAAACGACCCTGATAACAGAGGGGATATCTGAAGAAAAAATTCATACCTGGCCTTGCTGGATTCAACACAGAGAGATGCGCGATAAAGAACATAAGAGAGAGGCATTGAAGGCTTTATCTCTTCCGGAACGTGATATTTTAATTGTATTCAATGGACAAGTAGAGTGGGAAGAGGGCTTACTTGAACTCTTACATGGAATTAAAATATCCAAAGATGCTGATAACTCTCTGAAGCATCGACTTAAACTAGCTATCTGTGGAATAGGCTCCTTTGCAAACGAAGTTAAACAACGTTCAGTAAAATTGGGCATAGACGCTGACATTCTATATCTTGCTCCCAGTCGCGATAGCTATCTCACTCTGGTTCAAGCTGCAGATGCTATTTACATAGGTGGCTTCCCAGCTAGAGATCGTATCGATGGTGACCCTTTTCGAATATTTTCTGCAATGGCTCATGGTATCCCTGTGATTGCTCCAAGAACACCCTTAGGAGAAGAGTTCTTAAGTAAACACCGATTAGATTACTGTAATGGCAATGCAAATAGCATCGCAAACTCAATTAAAAAATTGGTTTATTCAAAAAAGATTGTCCATAATATTGTTCACAAAAACTCTTCAAAGATTATAGCTAGCCATAGCACAGATTTTGTCACTAAATCGATGCTAGAATCCTTGAACAACCTAATGACGATTCCACCTCAAATCAAACAAAGTGCAATCGATGAGCAGGTAGAGCTCGTGGAAAATAAGATTAGCTCAAAACAATATATTGCTGGGATTAACCTAATAGAAAAAATATTTGAACAAAATGAGTCAATTCCCAGCCACCATCAAGCAAATCTTTATCGGCTGATAGGAGACTGTTTCACCAAGCTAGGTGACCGTGAATCGGGAAAAAACGCTTATGTTCAGGCCATTGAGCTTGATGAATATTCGCCGAAAGCCCATATTGGCCTTGGAACAATTAGCTTAACTAAGGCAAATTATGACATTGGGGTGATCCATTTTCAAAGGGCTGTTAGTTTAGCTCCGAATGATGAGATGGCAAATCTTGGCCTCGGACTTTCTTTCCACGGCCTAGATGAATTAAAAGAAGCACAAAAATGGGTATGTAAGGCCCTCGAAATCAATCCTGAAAACACTGCAGCTATTTATACCTTAGTAAAAATTGCCGGAGAAAGCGAAATTTATGATGACTTGGAAGTAGTGCTTAGCACCTATTTAAAGCTTCACCCTCATGATCAGAATATGATTTATACCCTCGCAGGAGTACTTTATAAAACTAGCAAATATGAAGATGTTATAGAAAGCTTAGCTGCTATAATAAATACAAACCCTATGGATGCTCGAGCTCAGTCATTGGTAAAGCAAGCCAAACGAGCAATCGAAAAAAGATCTGTTGAACCATCAGTTGGGTAATCCAACTCAAAGCCAAGAGGCAAATATGCTAAAAAAAATAGTAGTCGGCAACAAAGAAATACCTGTCCCCGTACCTATACAAAATTTGAATGATGCACTGTCGTGGATAGAAGACACCTTGATTCCAAAAAACTCAATCTTAACAAAAATCTACCTAAACGGTACCGATATGATTGATGCAAGTAGGGAGGAGTTAAGTCTGGCAAGTCTCAATGAGTCATGCAATCTAGAAGTCCAGATTGAATCTCCATGGGACTTATCAATTAAAACATTAGATGCTATCAGGGATCTAGCTCATGCTATCGAAAAAAGGTTAAAGCGAATAGCAGTGGAGTGCTGGGAGGAAAGTTCAGAAATCGGCTTGAAACAAGTTGTAGATACCTCAAACGACCTAGCTCTCATTCTCGAGCTTATAAATCACATAAATGGTATTATGGACTACAGCCAAAAAGAAATGGCACCAGTAAATGGGCTTGCGCGACTCATAGCGAGACCACTCAAAGAATTGGATAACTCAATTAAAAAAGGGAATTGGAAACATTGTGCTCATCTTCTTCTTAATCGCATCGAACCACTTCTGAAGGAAATGGTTTTAGAAGCTGAAAACCTCCAAATATCAATATTATCAGCAAGTAAAGAGCCCTCTTACGCCCCTCAAATAGAAATCGGGCAAGTTTAAGGACACAAAAATGGCCGTGCCAAAGCCGCCTTTCACCGAAATCATCTTCTTTAGCTCAAGGATGGAAATAAGGGATGCGGTTAGAGAAGCCGTTAAAAAATTTTCCTCTGCAATTAAAATTATTCCCGTTGCTAACAGCGATTTGGCTACCGAAGAAATAAGTAAGAATGACCGATCTTTGCTAATCCTAGATTGGGAACTGGGTCCAGAGGCAATTGTTGAAACTCTAGAAAAGTCAGCTAAGTCACAAAAAATCGAAACTAGACCAATTCTTTTAATTGCCAATTCAGTATCAAAACATCTTGTTGGGGTAAGCTATGAATACCATGTTAGTAAACTTCATGCCGGTGAAATAAGTATCAAAAAAATTCTAGAGCTACTTAAAATGATTGCCCAGGATGAAGGCTACAATGGTCCGCTGCGTAACATTCTTAGTAAAGTTAATAAGAATAGGAGTGCGGGCGATTGGGATGGAGCGACAAGTCTGCTAGAAGGCTTACAGAAAAAGCTCCCAAACAACCCCAAAGTTGCAGCTGAATTAGCTGTAAACCGCATTTATGCCAACCAGTGGGAACAAGCTTTGTCCTTGTTAGAACCTATTGAGTACCTTGACCCCCCCTATATCCGAGCATTACAATTACTCAGTAGATGTAGAATGAAGATTGGTAAATTCAAAGAAGCAAGCGAGTCTTTGAAAAAAGCAAAACTTATCAACCCCTTTAATGTTGATCGCTTACTTCAATTAGGTAAAGTTCTTATTAATTGTGATGAAATTGGTGAAGCGAAAAGTGTATTTCAAGAAGCAAGAGGTCTTGCACCAGACAATCAAGAAGCTCTTAAAGGCGAGGGACAGTGTCTGCTACTGGAAGGGGAAGTCAATGAAGCCTTAGATCTATTGAACTCAATCGAGTCACCAAGAGAATTAGCTTCAGTTTTCAACTCTTCGGCAGTGTTTACAATGCGCAAAGGAAAATACCAGCAAGGTATGGAACTATATGATTCTGCTCTAACGGCTATCAAAGAAGACAATAAGATAGCAGCAAGACTCCTTTTTAACAAAGGTATCGGCTACCGGCGTTGGCAAAAAAACCCTGAGGCATTGAACTGCTTAGAAAAAGCAATCAGGATGGATGATAGTTTTGAAAAAGCTAAACGAAGCTACACAGATTTGGCAGGTAAATTAGGTAAGGGAGTCCCCCCAGAGTTTGCTATTCCTAGTCTCCCATCGGAAACTAGTGAGAACGTTGATGAGAATGTTGATGAGAGTATTGGCCTTGATTTCACCCTCTCATCAAAAGGTGACAATGTTCGTCCTTCGATGATTGATGAATTTGACGATGAGATAGAAGATGACGATGATGATGATGATAGTCTAGATTTTCTCTAAGGTATTTCGTTCAATCAATTTAAAATGCGGTTGGTTTGCATGCAGGAACTACTTAAAATATGCTTGCTGTTATTTACTCTGGCAATTTCGAAAACGATGTTTGCTACCATTTTACCTGAGCGCTACCAAATGGTAGAAGCAGTGCACCAAAGCATTGCCAATGATAAAGAACTAGAAGAATGGTTGCAAGTCCATGATACTTCAAAAAAAAGCCAAGCTCCTTTTTCAAATGGCATAAGTAGTCTTGATCAAGTAAGCTTAGACTATGCAAGTATAATCCATGCCAAAAAAGAACATAGAAGAAAAAAAATAGATGAACTTAGTAAGCACTTTGACATAAAACTAGATGAATCATATAGTCATGTACTTTATCCTTATATTTTAGAACTAAAATATAAAAATAGCAGATCGAAATGGAAAAATCAGGACGAATACTTTCAAAATCTTCTTAAAGACCCATCAGGTTTGTCGTGCCCCGCATATAAATACATTCATAGACATCTCACAGATAAACAGTTTGTTAGAAATAATAAGAATAAAACTCGCAATTTATTGTTTATTTTAGAAAAGGCCAACAATTTTAACGCTGTCAAAAATACCCTCAGAATATTCTTGAACTCCCTTTCATCTCGACAAAAAAAACTTTATGAAGCAGAATTGCGAACCCTAAGTAACAAGTTTCCTGAATTAAAAAAATCTTTGGCTCGCTACATATCATTTGATCAAAAATCAAAATCAAAACTGGATAAAATTTCATATCTAACAAAAAAAAGACATTGCTACTCAGCAAAGAAGGCCCTGCTAAGAACACTGAAGGAGAATCCTAAATCGGAGCTTCTAACCGCAGTGCGTGGTCATATAGAAAAAATTAGTAAATGTTATCGCTCAAAAAGAAGATCATCACGCTTGGTTTTTCTCAAGTCCATTGCCAAACCCATGTCTCGTGCTTTCGGCGAAAAAGGTTGGTCCTTTGTCCAGCTGGAATTAGCAAAACACCAATGGAACGCAGATAAGTACCAAAAAGCACGATCCATCGTCTCAGACCTATGGAGCAAGAGTAGCATTTCAGGCGACGAAGAAATTCAGGCTGAGTCCTTATATTTATGGGCTAGAATTGATGAGAATGAACAATTCTACGAAAAAGCGCGAGAACGCTACCAGCAATTTATACACTCTTTTCCTAAACATAAGAACCACATCAAAGCTATGGGAGCATTACTTTTAACTCACATTGGCCTTGGTGAATGGAGTGCAGCATACCTACTAGCAAAAGATATGATCTATAGAGGAAGAGAGTTTGATCCAGAATTTAAGCAGATTTCAAGCCTAGGATTCGCTCTTTTTTGGGCGGGTAGAGCTGCAATGGAGCTAAATAAAATAGGAGAGGCAATTCAATTTTGGAAGTATGCTGCAAACGAGTTTTTTTCTACCTATTACGGAGCTCTGTCCCACTATATGGTAGAGCGATATACAAATAAGAAATTTGCACTGCAACCTCTCCGTACCAGCAAATTCGATAGCCAAGCTCTGCAAGCAGCTCTGTCGGTACCTATTCAGACCAAGATCAAACGAGCAGAAACTTTACTCAAACTCGGGCTAAATGAACAAGCAGCTTGTGAGATTGGTGAAATTCAGGATGACGAAGGATCCTTGCAGTTGCAGACTATGCGCGCCTTGCTTTTATATGCAGCTGGAAAATGGCTCGATTCAATTAAGTTATATAGCAACCTTCCAAGAGATTACAGGCAAACCCTCCCTTATGGAATTGAAAAGATTTTATTTCCTAAAAAATACGCTAATAATGTTGAGCTATATTCTTCCAAAATCGGAATAGATCCTGATCTTGTCTTCTCGGTAATTCGTCAAGAAAGCGTATTTAATCCTAAAGCATTTTCTGGAGCAGGTGCTAGAGGCCTTATGCAGCTTATGAAGCGAACAGCAAGGCTTGAAGCAAAGAGACTCAGAAAGACCTATGTTTCTTATAAAAAGAAGAAAAAATTAATCCGGAAAAGTAGAAATTCATCTTCTTTATATGAGATAGAAACCAATATTATCCTAGGAACTCATTACCTTAATCATCTACTTAACCGTTACAACCATATCCCCATTAGCTTAGCTGCTTATAATGCAGGGCCAACTGTTATTAGCAGATGGAGAAAAAGATTCGACACCTCTGACCCTCTCTATTTTATTGAACGCATACCATATAAAGAAACTCGTGATTATGTAAAACTCATCCTTCGCAATTATTTTTACTATAAGAAATGGTATGGTGGAGCATTTGAAGACCTACCGCATTTGGATCATCTTACGGGCTATTTAGTATCAATAGATAATTCATCATCAAAATCACGACTCTGATGTCAAAAATCAACCCCAATACCCAGCTGTCCATATGACAATAGGCTTTCTACCTTTCCTTTAGTGCTGCAATTTACCGCTTGATCATCAGGACAATATAGATTGTAGTCTGCCGATTCCTTCACCCACCTCACACTTGTGCGGAGAAAAAGTTTGTCAACCAAACGATATTTGACCCCAAGGGTCAATAGTATTCTCTCTATTGTTTTCCGGGAATTAAATGATCTGGCCAGATAGTGCGCATTCAAGAATAGCTTGCCTCGCTCTGACCAAAAAAATTCGTAGGCACCACCAGTAGTTACTCCTGTGTAGTAGAAGCTATCCAATTTAGTTGCTCCTATGCTATAGGAGGCTGTTTCTAGAATAGGGAGCTGGGAAGCAAAAATTCCTAGATTGACATAGAACCGATGAGCATGCTCGAATTGAAATACATTTTTTTGCAAAGTGATACCAAAGTTTGAACGCTGGAATCGCAAAGTATCTGTGGACATAGATCCTCTATCAGAGCGTACCCTTATAAAATTTGTAGTAATAAACTCATGAAAATGAATGAAAAATTGGAGACTAAACCCCTTCCATAGCTTTGGCTCAAAATTCAAACTGAGGTCTACTCCCAAGAACTGTGAGCTTCCACTATAATTGCTACTACCTCCTTGAGCTTGAAGTTTTTCTGAACCTGGACTTAACAGAAGGTTTAAAGACCGATAGGGATCATAAGAAAAAGCTTCCTTCGCATCTTTTTCTAAATCCGCAATTTTTCCTGGATTGTCTTCATATGCAGCATCTGATTCATTTGTCCCCTTTGCCCCATCAGCTGCATTTGAATTAGCATCGGAACTCAATTTATCTGGCTCGAATTCAAAATCCTCTTCATCTTCATAATTTTCGGCATTTTTTTTCAGTTCTTTTGGCTTGCCGGAATCTTGACTTATTTTTTTTGATTCATCGGCTTTTTCTGGAGATTTTTCTGCCTTGCTCAATGTTTCTACTTCTTCTTTATCAAGACTTTCTGCTTGGACTAAACCTATTGACATTGGCGTAAAGTCAGCAGCAATTATAATTAATACAAAAGCCTTTAATTGGCGTATATAATTGTTCATAGAAATATACTCGCTTATTAAACACGTTATCGGGAAATAAAAACGAAAACTTGCTTAAGACTATTTCACAAAAATTAAAAAAATCCCAAATTAATCATTTATTCATTGGTATTTTTCTGGAACAGATTTTTGATAATGTTCTAGGCTAAGACAACGCTTATAAACTTCATGGATTAGGGGATAATTCTCAATTTCAAGACCAAATCTCAAAGCGTTAAAACACTGAGGTAGCAAACATATATCTGCCAATGTCAGCGATTCACCAAAGCTAAAGCTTCCTTTTGTAGTTTGCAACAAAGTTTCATAAGCAGAAAATCCTTTGTTAATCCAATGTCTTGCATACTTCCATTGCTGGCTTTTTTCCGGAGAAAAATATTTTTGAGCGGCTAAATTTTGGAGAGGCTGAGTACTCGATGCTATAAGCTGATAAAGCTGCCTTACTCTCATACGAGAAAGCGGATCCTGAGGCAACAAACTTGGCTTCGGATGGACTTCTTCTAACCACTCTAGGATTGCAACAGATTCGCTAAAGGTTTCACCATCAACAGATAGACTGGGCACATATGACATGGGGTTGAAGTTCATATACTGCTGCTGATTCTGTTCCCCCTTCAACAAATTAACAGCTACCGTGTCAAAAGGGATACCTTTGTAATGCAAAGCCCAACGAACCCGCCAAGAGCAAGTAGACCGATAGTAATGGTGTAATGTTAGCTTAGACATCAAAAACTCCTTTATACAGTTTTGGGGTAAAATTACACTAATTCTCTCTCCGTCCAAAGCTTGTGATATGCTTATAAAATATGCAAACCAAATGGGGGAAATTAAAATGGCTTTTATACCCAAATTCACCTTTGCAAGCTTACTGGTGTTTTGTATCGCTTTCAATCAAAGCAGCAAAGAAAATCTAGTTCATGTATCAGTAGACTCCGATACCCTACACATTTTGCAAGAGCACTTTAAATTCGCTAGCGCACACCTGGGCCAAGAGGGTTCTATTGCAGTATTACAGATTCCTGAGCGGGATATTGATTTTTTATCTAAATTAATTCACTCGAAGTTTGGGCGATGTGGAGGTTTTATGATTGAAGAATCAGCCAAAACTGCATTTGATGACTGGAAAAAAGCAGCTTCTTTAATAAAAAAACAAGAAGCAGACTTTTATCAGATTGACCAACAGCAAGAAGTAAGAGAGAGCATAGAGCAAGTTGATGCCAACACCATGGCTTCAACAATTGAATCTTTATCCAATTTTCGGAATCGTTATTATAAATCTAACTTTGGGATCGAGTCTCAGCAATGGATTCTTGAGAAGTGGAAAAACTTAAGTAAAGGTATTGATACCATAGAAGTCGATCTTTTCGAACACAGCGCATTTCCACAGCCTTCAGTTATTCTGACATGGCATGGAAGTGAGCTTGGCGATGAAACCTTAATATTAGGGGGCCATGGAGACTCAATTGCTGGCTGGTTTCCTGGCAACAATGTTCTAGCTCCTGGTGCAGATGACAATGCCTCAGGTATTGCAACGATCACGGAAGTTATCCGAATTCTTGTTGCTCAGAACTTTGAGCCTAAACGTACCATAAAATTTATTTCTTATGCGGCTGAAGAAGTTGGCCTTAGAGGTTCAAAAGAGATTGCTGAAAAAGCAAAAGATGATCAGCAAAACGTGAAGGGCGTGATGCAGCTCGATATGACTAATTTTAAAGGTTCTAGCAATGATATTATACTTATATCAGATTTTACCAATGCTGCCCAAAATGAATTCCTTGGAGGCCTCATTGATGAGTACCAAAGTGAACTAAGTTGGATCCTAGATCCATGTGGGTATGCTTGCTCAGACCACGCTTCCTGGACAAGAAATGGATTTCCAGCATCCTTTCCTTTCGAATCTACTATGGACACACACAATCAACACATTCACACATCAAGTGATACCATAGATAAATCGGAGCACAAAGCTATTCACGCAAGTAAGTTTGCTAAATTGGCACTTTCTTTTCTAATAGAGCTATCTTCTTGAGCAAAAAAATAACCTAGGCTGAGCTAACTCTTAAGTTCTCAACTTTTGACAGGTTCAGCCAATAATCCTTTAAGTATGACTGGAAGGAATTTTGAGAACCTGTCCAGCATAAATACGACTTCGTACCAAGTTGTTAACACGCTTAATAGATCTTATGTTAGTCCCAAATCTTCGAGCAATGGTATGTAAATTATCCCCTTTTTTAACTTTGTAAGACTTTGAAACTTTTGAAGGTCTAAGCTTGACAATAGCAGACTCTAAAGATGAGTTAACCAGCTTTTTCGGGAGCCAAAGTACATAACTGCTTGTACCTGGAGGAATAACGCTGTGTTTGAGGTGAGGGTTATATAGTTTTACTTTAGTTTCAGAAACATTTGCTACTCTACTAATTTCACTTAAACTCACCCCAGAAGAAACTGTAAGACCACGCAAAGGCTCGATAAAATCAGCTTTCCATCGTGCGAGTTCACTTGATTCTAATTGCCTTGATACCCAGATCGCAGCAATAAATTTAGGGACATAGTTGCGTGTCTCTCTGGGGAGGGCCTTCTGCTCTGCAAGCCTCCAAAAGTCACGGGTTTCTTTTCTCATAATTGCCCCCAGAACACGGCCTTCTCCAGAGGAATAGGCTGACAATGCCAAAAACCAGTTTTGAAAAACTCGATGTAAATCTGCAATATAACTTGCTGCTGCAACAGAAGCACGAATAGGATCCTTACGTTCGTCTACAAAGTGATTGACCCTCAATCCATATCGCTTTCCCGTAGCTGGCATAAATTGCCATATACCCACAGCTCCAGCATGCGATCTAGCATTGCTAATAAAGCTACTTTCTATTAAAGCTAAGTAGTAAAAATCGACAGGGAGATTTTTATCAAGAAATATCGCCTCTATCATAGGACGATACTTCTCCCCCCTTTTTAAAGCTTGTACTAGACCATATCTGCCTTTCCCTTGATAGTAGCCTACCCATCTTTGAACTTCTTTATGATTCAAATATGAGCTTAGATCAAAAAATTTGTCATCTCTAGCTTCGTAATCCTGCAGATATTCTACTTCTTTCTTAGATTCATAATCGTTGTAAAAGCTGCCACGTTTAGTAGAATCAAGATCTTTCAAAGAGTCTATATTCTCTCCCCTGAATTGGAGATCGTGAATACTCTGATTACAATTGCAAAACCCAATCAATACAAAAAGGGCCAATGATAGTGAGTAATAAATCTTCATAATTTCGACTTTTTAAACAATTCTCTGGATTCCAACAGTCACTCAACATAACTTAGTTAGCATGCTATTTAAAGTAAATTATACCTAAGAAAAATCTTGGTATTTACAATATTCATCGATGTACTTGAGAATACAGATTAGTCGACTAGATAAAACAGAAAATTTCTTAGCTGCTTTTTACAAGCTTCCCTCCAATTGAATGAAAGCTCAAAACCTTTTCCTTTATCGCTGCACTTTGATGATCCACATAATGACATTTTAAGATCCTTGGAGAATACAAATGTAAGGTTATTGATTCACCATCATCAGGGTTACAAATAGAATGGACTCCTATGTCATCATTAACATGACTAACTGCACCAGAGCCGAGTTCTTCATTAGAAATAACATCTTGAATCTTAGCTTCCCTCGTATTTTTATCCCAAGCATAAATGGTTTCAGTGACACCACCTTGAATAACACTTAGCCAACCATCTGAGTTGTTATGATCATGAATAGGTGTTTGTTGTTTACCATTCCAACACAAAACTATTAGTTCAAATGTATCTTCAGCGTAAACCAAGTTACGAGTATAATAATGCTCACTGAAAAAACAGTGATTTTTAACCTCCTTTGTCGTGATTCTAGCTTGTTCAAGTATGTTTTTAAACTCCTCGATTGGGTTGTTCTGCAAAGAATTGACGAGCCTGGATAAAGCATCTCCCATGAATGCTCCTTGTCTAACTGTATTTAATAAAACAATCCTTCTATTCTAGCATATACTCACTATGAAGGCATGACTACTTTTAACAATCGATGTAAGATTTTCGATTGTACAGCTATACAATACTAACAAGAATCTTTAAGCACAGTACTGCGAATATGCTCATGGGATGCTAACGCGCTAGGAATGATATAGAGCTTTTCTTTATGAAAATACTTTCGGGTAGGAGTTTCTTGACTGATTAAGATTTTTACTTCAAAATCACTACTCTTGCATGCTTTTAGTAGTTTATCTTTGGCAGAAGCAAAGGATTCTTCCATCCGTTGGACTTTAACCGGTATTGGTTTAATAGAGTTCCCCTGTTTTAAAAATCCATCGATACCCTTATTCCTTTGAACTGGATAAACATTAATGCGTTCAAGAAAATCGACAATTTCAGAGCATTGATTATTAAATGAAGCTCTCCCGTTTCGAAGTAGTGTTGAGCTTGATTTTATAGGGTGTTTAATTCTATGTTGTGCTAACTTAATTGCTTCTAAAGATAGGTCTATACCTGAATACCTACGGTTCATTAATCTCGCAGCAACCAGACTGGTACCACTCCCGCAAAATGGATCGAAGACCAAATCACCTTCCTTAGTTACTAGGCTAATAACTCTTTCTAATAGCTCAATAGGTTTCTGGGTTGGATACCCAACGCGTTCCTTAGCTTTAGGATTCAAATAAGGCATGTCCCACACGTCTGAAAGAGGCACCCCTTTTTTATCTTCACGGAGAATTGGTTTAAAGCCATTTTTTTTATACACAGATTTACCATGAGCATCCCTTACTCGCTCTTGAAATATTTGATCAATATTTGTAGCTGGCGAGTATGCTTGATAAATTTGATAAAACTTGAAACTTGCAGACTTAGAGTAAAATAAAATCACTTGGTGGCCATTTAATAGTCCCTTTTTGGCATTGGACCATCTACGAAAAGTCCAAATGATTTCACTCTGAAAATTATCTGAACCAAAGACCTTATCAAGGGCTAATCTCAGGTGATGAGATGCTGTTTTATCACAGTGAAGGAAAATCGATCCCGTATCCTTTAGGATCTTGTGGCAAACATCAAGTCTGTCCTCTATATATTGACGATAGTTATCAATTGAGTCCCAACAATCTTCAAACACATACTCTTTCGTATTGTCCCGAGTTCTTTGTCTGTGCTTTTTCTGCGTAAAAAATGGCGGATCTAAGTATACTAAATCAACTGATTGAGTTTCTAGATACTCTAAGGCGTTCAAACAATCATCATGTATTAACATTTATATTGCCTAAAACAAAAAAAGCCATCCACTGAGGGATGGCTTTTAAATATTATGGGTGGCGGGAGAGACGGGACTTGAACCCGCGGCCTCCGGCGTGACAAGCCGGCGTTATAACCAACTTAACTACTCCCCCGAAATGCGTTAAAGCGAGGATTTTTATATGCCTTAGGGAGCAATCTGTCAAGATAGTTTCAAGTTTTTATGTGGGCGAAAGTTTTTTTCCAGGTAAGGACACTCCTCGCTCGAGCTCAGATTCTTGACGCGCTTGAAGGATCATATCAGCATTCTGCTCTCTCTTAACCCAAACAAAAAAGCAAATAGTCATAGAGAGAAAGGTCAAAATCCCTCCTGGAATCCACATTATAAGACCACCAAGGCGCTGATCATCTAAATGAGTCCAACGATAAGACCACCATTTCGGCATAGGAATTCCCTCATAGGCGTACCAAACGCTATTAGCATAGGTAAGAGCAGCAGCTAAGACCGTATTCAATGCCATCATTGCTGCGAGAAAAAGCAGTCGAAATCCCATATGTAAACGACACCTTAAAGGGTAAGGATCAATGATATTCCGCCATAAATAAAGAGAAGTTACAGCCATACAAGCGTGCTCAAACATGTGTACGAAATCATTAAGTAGTGCCCAATTATAAAAGCGCGGTACATGCCAAAACCAATAGTTCGCTTCAAATAAAACCAAAGAGACTAGAGGGAGAAGTAAAAAACCGTTAATAGAACGCAAAAAGCGATTCTTAATCACCGGAAAGTAGAATTTTCGCCTAAACCCAGCAGACAAGCCACGGCTCACTATGTAATAAGGAACACCAAATAGCATCAAGGGGGATCCAACTGCTACAATTAACATATGCTGCACCATATGCATAAAAAACAGTCTATCTGCCAGCGGATCAATAGGTGGGCTCAAAGCGATAACATTAATACTAACCCCAACAAAGAAACAAACAATCTGCCATTTCTTAACCGGCACCTTTCCCCTAAATGCTTTCAATCCCCTAATGTAGAGGATGCTGAGAAGCACAAAAAAGGCCAAGGTCGGATCCCAATCAAACTTGTAATCAAACAAGCCTTCAGGCAAAGGTTCATAAAGCTCTGCTGCCAGATCATGAGCATAGGCTACGGACATATTGCTGGCCTCTCACCAAAAAAATTTATTCTGCACCGCGAAGAATGAGGGAAAACAATAGATTGATCCACTGATGTTAGAGTCGTATAGAGGCCTGAGAGATTCCTCGACTTCCACCTAGGCTAAAGCTACGGTGGACAAGTCGCTCGAATGACGGTTGTCACCTCGACTGCAAAGACAGTCATCTCGACTAAAATGGAGAGACCCTCTTCAGCACAACAAACCAGCTATAACAGCGCCAAGAACAAAATAAAGAAAGTCCCTGTAGATAAAAAAGCAGAGAAAGCAAATATCTTCCACAACATTCCATGATCATAGCGCAGGTGCATATACCAGCCACAAACCATAACGAACTTTGCTACCGACAGTCCAGACAAAACAGGAATCGTAAAAGCAGCGCTAGTCCTTAAGTCCTCTACCTTAAAAATAGCCCACTCAAAAAAAGTTATTACGCAAAGAATAACCGCAAGTACCCAATAGGTCTTGACGGTAGCATGCTTTTCTTCCTTAACCATACCCGATCCCCCTAAACAAAGACAAACAGATAGACTACGGTAAATATTATAATCCACACAACATCCACAAAGTGCCAGTAGAGCCCAGCAACTTCTAGTGGGATAGAGGGAAACCAATCTTCACCCTTGGCAAAAGAAGTAATTAAAATCGAACTAAGCCAAAGGACGCCAAAGAATACGTGAGCACCATGGCAACCTGTAAGTAAGTAAAAACTTGAACCAAATATATTTGTGGTTAAACCAAGGCCACTGTGTACAAAGTGAGAGAATTCATAGTACTGAAAACCTAAGAAAATAAGCCCACCTACGACAACAACCCCAGTCCATAATCGAAATTTCTTTATGTCACGGGTTTGACAACCATGGAGAGCCAGAACCATAGCTACCGAACTCATAAGAAGGTCAAAAGTACTAAGTGTCGTAATATCTATGTCATAAATCTGTTGAGGAGTAGGACCAACCAAGCCTCTAGCCTTATTGATAAGATAGTTGGCAATGAGAGTGCCAAACAAAAAGCATTCGGATGCTATCAATATCCACATCCCAAACTTGCGATTATCTACTCCAGTCACAGTCTCATGGACTGCATGATCTTGTGCGCTCACTGACTCCCCCCGAAAATTTTAGAAAACGAGCTACCTTAGCTTAACTCACAATACGCATAACCAGAAACCTATGCCTCCTCGAAAGACCAACCATAAGTAGCAATCAGCATGACAAGCACCCCAAGCAAACTTAAAGCAATTCCCTTCGCATCAAAAAATGGACCACATGCTAACAACAAAATCCCAAAAGCAAGCACCATTGGCCAGAATGATGGATTTGGTAGGTATTTAGTACTTGGATCCACTTCTGGCTGAACCTCTGGATTCAAGCGCTTACCTTGATTATCCCACTTTCTTAACCACCAATCATCAAGAGCCTTTACCTCTGGATCAACGGCAAAATTATACTCGGGAGGAGGAGAAGACAGAGTCCACTCAAGAGTCCGACCATCCCAGCAATCATGAGGAGCTTTCTTTCCGAACTTTAAGCTATAAAAAATGTTAATAAAGAATAGAACCCCTCCAGCAGCAGTAATATATGCTCCTGCCGTACACATCAAATTCCACAGATTCCATCCTTGATCTGGAGCGTAAGTATAAATTCTTCTTGGCATACCTTGCAGTCCAAGAAAATGCATTGGGAAAAAAGTTAAATTAAATCCAATCATATAAAGCCAAAACTGTAGCTTCCCCATCCCCTCATCCATAAAGCGTCCTGTAACTTTCGGGAACCAGTAGAAGATGCCACCAAATAAGGCCATAACGGCTCCGCCGTATAAGACATAATGGAAATGAGCTACAACAAAATAAGTATCCTGATGCTGATAATCAATTGGCGGGGAGGAGTGCATAATCCCAGAAAGGCCACCAAGAGTAAACATTGCAATAAAGCTCAAGGCAAAAAGCATCGGGGTTGTAAAACGGATATGCCCCCCCCACAAGGTAGAGACCCAATTAAAGATTTTAACACCTGTTGGAACCGCAATAAGCATGGTAGCTGCTGAAAAAAGAGCTTGAGCCCAAGGACCTAGTCCTGTGGTAAACATATGGTGAGCCCATACAGCAAAGCCTAAAAAGCCAATGGCACAAGATGAATAAACCATAACGGAATAGCCAAACAATGGCTTACGAGAAAAAGTTGGTAATATCTCAGATACAATACCCATAGCAGGAAGAATAAGGATATATACTTCTGGATGGCCAAAAATCCAGAACAAATGTTGCCACATAATAACTTGACCACCAGCTCCTGGATCAAAAAAGCCAGTACCAAAGGAACGGTCAAAAGTCATCATGACTAAAGCTACAGTAATCACAGGTAGAGCTAGAATTAGTAAGACCTGAGTTACCAGTGTAGTCCAAATAAAGATGGGCATTTTAAGTAAAGTCATTCCCTTACAACGCATATTCATGATAGTCACAAAAAAATTAATTGCTGCAATCAAGGAGGCAAGACCCACAACCTGCACCCCTAAAACCCAGAAATCAATTGCATGACTAGGGCTGTATTTAGGACCTGTAAGATTAGCGTAGTTGAACCACCCACCATCTGGTAACAATCCAACAACAAAAGAGAAATTAAGTAACAGACCCCCAAAAAGAAAGATCCAATAACTCAGAGCGTTCATTCTTGGAAAGGCTACATCTGGAGCTCCAATCATCAAGGGGGTCAGGTAGTTAAAAAAAGCAGCACTTAAGGGCATCACAAAAAGAAAAATCATGGTAGTTCCATGCAGAGTCACAAGACCATTGAAAGTACCAGCATCTAGGAAACTATTATTAGGAAGAGCAAGTTGGGTTCGCATAAAAATTGCTTCTGCCCCACCAAACAAAAGAAAGAACAAGGCAGTGGCCCCATACAAGATCCCTATCCGTTTATGGTCAACGGTAGTCAACCAACTCACAATCCCGGTTTTCGGTAGATTTTTAGCCATCAAATTATCCCATTCTAAACTAAATCAATTCTATGAAGGTATGCGTACCATTCAGACAATAATCAATACTGTTTTGCTGTCGAAAACCTCAAATATGCTGCAATTGCCTGCATATCATCATCTGACATGTTAAATGCTGTCATGGTAGCACCAGGCTTAATGGACTGAGGGTCCCTTACCCATTTAGCAAAATTTTCATAGGTATTCTTTCTTGTACCCGAGCCTAAGGTCCGGCGGTCACCAAAATTCGTAAGGTTAGGCCCTTGCTTCGGAGTTGGGGGATCCATTGCGAGCATTTGCTTTTCCAAATCCTCAGATGGAGTTCCCGCGATAGTATGGCAAACTTGGCACTGTGCGAAAAGTAACTCACCTTTCTTTTCCAAATCAGATGCTATCTCAGGAGATTGATTATGAGTCTTCGCCCAGCTGTTAAACTCTTCTTTGGAATGAAGCACAGCTTCAAAACGCATAAGAGCATGAGACAAACCGCAAAGCTCTACGCACTGGCCCTGATAGTACTCACCCCCTGCTTTGTCTGGATTGGCAAGCTTCGGGGTTGTAAAAAACATGGAATTGATCGCATCAGCACCTGGTAGAACATCTTTTTTTCCGCCAAATTGAGGTATCCAAAAACTATGGATAACATCAGCTGAACTCAATTCAAAATAGACCGGAGTATCTTCAGGCAAATGAACCTCACTAGCTGTCGTGATTCCTAGCTCAGGATACTCAAATTCCCACCACCATTGATGCCCTATGACTTTGATCTTCAAAGCACCCTCAGGAGGAGTACTGGGCTGACTAAAAATTCCTTCCCAAGTAGGAATAGCTATTAAGAGCAGAAGAATAACAGGTATGATGGTCCAAGCAAGCTCTAGCATGACATTGCCATGGACCTGTTTTGGAGGCTTCAAGTTTTTTAGGTCTTCATCATCATTCACTCGAAATTTATAGATTGCATAGATTAAAGGAAGGCTAACTGCAAAGAAAACAAGTATAAGCACGATCGAAGTGATGCCATACACATGATTTATGCTCTTGGCCCATTCCGTTAAGCCTGCAATGGTATTCATAGGTGACGAAAGAGTTGCGCTAATAGTGTAATCAGCTTCATCGAAAGGCTGATTCCCTCCAAATGCTGAAGCAGCTACTAGCAAGCTTCCCAAAGTAAAGCACAGTTTATTCATCAACCAACTTACCCCCCGCGATCTAAAGACACCAGAGTTCTTCAACTAGCCACTCCTTTACTGTGGGTTTCTCCCCTTATAATGAACCTTTATAAAACCGCATTCAAAATGATTAAAGCGATTTTTTGGGACTAGGCATTCAATATTCATCTGATTTTAATAAAGTAATATGGAAAACAGATTTTAATCTAAATGTCGAGATCAAAGCCCACCTTCTCTTCTGTTTGCCCAACTTTTACAGTGAGATAAAATTGCCACAGACCCTTCATATGTAGCTTAAAACCCTCTACCTTCCAATGCAAATCGTCAAGCTGACTAATCTTAGGTTTCACAACCATGCCATGGTTGTGCTCAGGCATCCGAGCATCAAAAAAGACTAATTCATATGGGCTTGAAAGATTTTGTCCTTCTTTCAGACTATGGACGCTAATCCTGAGATCAGTCATGCGGTTTATAGAAAGCTTAGTGCCCGCTTGATTTATTGCCAGCTTCTTTGTACCTACTAGCTTTTTATCTTGTAAATTTGTTTGTTGATTATCACTAGTAAAAGATGACCCATGACTTGGACTTACTTCTTTTTGGACAAAGGTTTCTACTATAAGCTGAACTCCCTGGCTTGGAATCACCGCTCTCCCTAACTCAACACTGAAACTCGAGGCTGAAACACACCAGAGAAAAAAGAAAGTAGGTATTATAATAATTTTTACCATATTCACTCCCCCCAAAAAGCCTGAATCAATTAGGCTAGATTAAGCGAGTACAGAAATAACATGAAAAATAGCCGTAGTCATAAGAAATTAAAACGTTTTAACTCACGACACCTACTCACCATGCTTGGCCTAGCAACAATTAGCGTCACTACTTGGAACTTGCTTCCCAATATACGCCCTCACTCCAATCGGCCAATCCCGTCAGACATAGAACTAGCAACAGAAATTAGGCAAATGACATACTCAGCTAGCGAGCTGCCAAAATTTTCAGATCAAGACCAACAGCTAGCACGTTTTGGTAAAAAGCTTTTTTTTGATAAACGTTTTTCAGCTAATAAAGAAATTGCTTGTGCTAGTTGCCACCAGCCCGAAAAATATTTTAGCGATGGATTACAATTTGCTCAGGGTTTAGGCCAGACCCTCAGGCGCACCCCAAGCATCATCAATTCATTTGCTTCATTTTGGTTTTTTTGGGACGGGAGAGCTGATTCCTTAGCATCCCAAGCTTTAGGCCCCATAGAGCACCCTATGGAACATGGCATAAGCAGAACTCATGTTGCTCGCATTCTCCGGGACCACTATCAAAAAGAATACGAGCGACACTTTGACAAGTTTCCCGATAGTTTAAAAGGTAAACTGCCACTAGAAGCAAAAGGTGAGGATGGAAGTTTTGATGCTTCAGCCAAAATGTCAGCATACACACTTGCTAGTTTGGACAGTTTCAGCATTCAAGATGCTTTGCTCGTAAAATCCAGCAGGCTCGGCACCTCTCCTGCTAAACTTGTATCTAGATTATCAGATTTTACTCCCAAAACACCAAGTTCCTGGGTAAAAGCCTGGCAACAACTGTCCCCAGGCCAGCAAGCTGCAATCAATCAAGTCTTTGCTAATTTCGGTAAAGCTGTAGCTCAATATGAAACCGGAATCATCGCAGTAAATTCCCCATTCGACAAGTTCGCTAAGAGAGTCAAGGCAGGCATACCAATCCCAGATGCTCTAGGAGAAGGCTTTGGCAAAAGTGAACTTGAAGGTCTGCGCCTCTTTACTGGCCCAGGAAACTGCTCTTCCTGTCATATGGGACCTCACTTTTCTGATCAACAATTCCACAATATAGGCCTCCCTTTGCAAAAAAATCTCACCCTAAATATCCAGAACCTTTATATTGATGTTGGTCGATCGATGGGGGTTTTAATGGTTCGGAAAAACCCCTTGAACTGTCAAGGTGGCCTGATCGATGAAAACAGAGAATCCTGTCAAGAATTACCTTGGCTAGATTCCGAAAATTTAGAATTAGTAGGAGCGTTCAAAACACCAAGCCTGAGAAACGTGGCACAGCGTGCACCCTACGCGCATGATGGGCGTTTCTCGAAACTGGCCGATGTTCTTAATCACTACGATGACATTCCTGAAAACTCAGGGATAGGACATAGAGAAGAGACTCTCCTCCCGCTAAGATTCGACAAGTCTCAGATTAGAAATTTGGAACTATTCCTAATCGCACTCACATCTCCCGTTACTGACTTAAGCAATACGGATTCGGAACTACTCAAATTGAGCCGTATCCGCCAGGGTAAGTGAGGGAGACACCTCCACTCCTAAGGCCGGTCGGCATGACATAGAGCGAATCGGTGGCATAGCCACATCTCGGTCAGCATGACTTTGCGTTTGCTATTCGGGGCATGACTTTTCTGCGCATCGGCCATATTGAGAACGCATAAGCTCGAGGAATTTTTATATGCCACCAGCTATGCTTATGAGATTTATTTTAGCTTTGATAGATTTGAAATAGCACGATTAAACTCCGCCATCTCGGGTGAACAGAGCGAATCGAGAGATCTCCAAAAGGCATCTAATACACAAATAGGTTTGATGAAGGATCGAAAAAACAGCTCAGTTACCTAGAGAGAACTTCCAGAAGTTCTTGAAACTCTAATTTTCTTGCCTTCCTCAACTTTAAAACCAATTCGACTTGGCTTCTTAGTCTTTGGATCAACAATAGCAACATTGCTTAAATGGACAGGCAAAGTCTTGTCAACAATTCCGCCATCTGGGTTACTAGCATCTGGCTTAAGGTGGCGCTTACGGACATTGATCCCGCTTACAAACACCTTATTGTTTTTGCGATCTAGACGATCGATAGTGCCGGTCTGACCTTTGGAACTACCGGATATGACTACAACTTCGTCACCTTTGCGAAATTTGGTTTTTACTAAGTACTTTTGATTGCTCATTGATGGCTTCCAATGATGATTCTCAGGTTGCTGTTTCTAGTGTAGCTACATTATTTTTTGCCACGTAAGACAAGTACTTTTAATGAAACTAAAGCGTTTCGTCAACTATCCTTGGTGAAAAAAATCCCAAATGTGATTATCTTACCGTTTTAATGGTATTTTTTGTTTAAGGTGATTTCTTTTCAGAGCAGGGAGTGTTAGACATGAGGGTGTTGCAAGCTAAAGGTGGCTAACTAACGAGCTTTATTAAAGGAAATAAGCTAAGATCAGCACTGCTGCTTAATCTGCCTAAATCACTAGGTTTTTCTTCCAAGGAAAAGCTGCTATTCTAGCCGAAAAGACCGACAAAGGAGGCATATAAACATGTTATTTTCCATTCGAATCTTACAATGTTTGCTAATCGCTGTATCCGTTACAGCTTCGGCCTTCGCCCAATCAAACACCGCACCCCTAGATTTAAACCTAGACTTAGAGCCCACTGAAACCGATATTCGACCCACTGATGTGATTCACTGGCAAATGGCTGGAGCCAATGCTTATCCGGATGGGAGTGTTCTCGTTTCCATTCGCCTTGATACCGAGCAGGACTTTACCCTCTACACCGACAAAGTTGACTTTGAAAGTTCAAGTGGATATCTGCTATCCAATATCCAAGGCCCGCAAACCTCAGACCTCAAAGACCCAATTAGCGGAAAAGTGGTGAAGGTTTATGCTGGAGGCGAGTTTTTCCTCTTATTTAGCGGCCCACAAGCTTACGATAAAAAGTCCTTTCCACTCTCAATCCGCTACCTAGGCTGTACCACATTAATCTGCCTTTTCCCCTACACTGAAACTTTCTCGTTGCCAGTCTTTCCGGGCAATGACTCCTATGCTAGCTTATTTAACAATAGCAAAAACGCTTCAAACAAAGCCAAGGCATCCGCGCAAGCAACACCTGTATCAACTGATAGTCCTACCATCTATGAAACGCCGGTTGGCTTCGAAGAAAATATTGCGAATCAGGTTAAGACAGGCTCTCTTCCACTCCTGCTTCTTTTCACATTTGTGTTTATTGGCGGAATCCTAACGAATCTAACTCCCTGCGTATATCCCATGATTCCGATCACAATTAGGCTTTTGTCAAGCCAAGGGGACAAACCTATCATCGGGGCAAGTGCTTATGCCCTAGGAATCATCGTCACCTATTCTGCTCTAGGAATATTCGCAGCAATGACTGGCTCAATGTTTGGAAATCTCATGGCTAGCGCTAGCTTCAATCTCACATTTGCAGCTATTATGCTCGCTTTGGGAACAACCATGCTTGGTTATGGTAACCTATCTTTTCTCCAAAACATCGGTAATCGTATTGGAACCGGAAAAGCTGGTCCAGCAAATGCGTTTATTATGGGGACTGGAGCAGGCTTAGTTGCATCTCCTTGTACGGGACCCATTTTGGCAGCACTTTTGGCGTACAGCGCAACTCAAAAAGATATGCTTCAATCTAGCCTACTCCTTGTTGTTTATAGCATAGGCTTTGGTCTCCCATATGTTTTTTTAGGCAGTGCTGCAGCTCGCTTATCACAGGTGCGGGTTTCTCCAAAATGGCAGGTTGGAATCAAGATCCTATTCGCTTCAATCATGTTCGCTTTAGCATTTTATTATTTAAGAGTACCCGCATATCAAATGCTTAAAACCTTATCCACTTATTGGCTTCCATTTAGCATCATAGGACTGAGTCTAGGGGGCGTAGGAGCCATAATCATTCTAAGCACTGCTGCCCTTCATAATAATAAGGCTGCCATGATTGTTCCTAGCTTCCTACTGGGAATTGGATTTTTCTCGGTAAGTCAATGGATAGCCACAGAACAGTCTTCGGCTTCCCGAACCAAGCTAAATTGGATAAAGAATGAACAAGAAGCAATAGAACTTGCAAGCAAAACTGGGAGGCCTCTGCTTATTGATATGTGGGCAGAATGGTGTGAGGCTTGCAAAAAAATGGATATCACAACCTTTTCAAACCCTCAAACCATTGAAAAACTTAACAAGCATAAATGGGTTCTCCTTAAGCTAGACTTGACAGAATCAACCGATGAGAACGATGAAATCCAAGAGCGCTACAAAGTCCAAGGGCTTCCCACCCTAATAATTCTTGCAGACCCTAAACAAACGAAAGACATGATACGCTTAAGCGGTTACGTCAACTCCCAAACCCTAGAAGGTTATGTTCAAAAAGTAAAACCTATTGGAGAGTAAGCATTGCGTTATTACTTATTACTAGTCGCCTCTCCTCCCCAGATAAATAAGGCAAAAGCGAACCTTTCTCGGCTTGAAGCCCAAGCTATCAATGACCGATCCTTTGCTGAATGCTTTAAAATTCAACATCCCTCTCTTGGCGCCTTAGAACTAAGACTCCACTTACTTTCGCAGCTCGATGCGGTAACTCCCCACCTTCGCCAGCACCCGGTGGACCTGCTTATTTATGATGAGCGAGAAGGTGGTGTGGATGCAGTAGAAGCATTTACATCAATAAAAGAAGACGTTGACTCCTTGGCCCAGCTTTGGGGGCCAGACTTTCACTTTCCACTCAGCCGAGCAGTAGCCATTCTTGAAGGAGGGGAAAATGCAACACACAAAACTTTCCTCTTAGGCCGAGAGCATGTTAGAGATGTTCAGGTTGCTCCCCGTACCTTAGCCCAATCACTAAGATGGATCACCAAGATCCTTACGCAAGACCACGCCCGCAACGAGTATAAAGTCGGCTGCGCCATGAGCGGGGGTGGGATGGAAGGCTTCCTTTATCAGACAGGAGTTTGCTATGCTCTTGAGCGAGCACTTTCAGGAAGATCGTTAAACGATTGTGATGTCTATTCCGGGATTAGCAGCGGTTCGATTGTTTCGTCTGCACTTGCAGCAAAAGTCCCCCTTGAAGAAATGATCAAGTCCTTCCTAGGAAAATCTGAAACTTTGCCTCAAATCAAAGGAAGCCTCATATACGATATAGCCTTTACTGACATCACTAGGCGCTTTATGAAGCAAACACTTTCCTGGGGAGGCTCTGATCCATATAAATGGGCACAAAAGGCAATTCGCTCTATACCTACAGGCTTTTTCAAGGGAGATAAACTGAAGAAATTCATCCATGATACTCTAGCAAGCTATGGTAGTGATGATCAGTTTGCAACCTTGGACAATAAGCTTTTTATTGGCGCAACAAATCAAGACACCTTTGAACATGTAGTTTTCGGAACTGGTCAATGGGACCAGGTGGATATCAGCGAAGCAGTGCGAGCTTCATGCTCTCTTCCTCCCTTTTTCACCCCCTGCAAGATTCAAAATCACCATTTCATTGATGGCTTGATCACCAGGACATGCAATCTTGAGCTTGTAGTCAAAAATGGCTGCAATCTCATCTTTATTATCGATCCCATGCGCCCCTATGCTTCATGGGAACCGGGAGAAGTAGATAAGAAGGGCGGAGTGTATACCCTCATTCAAACCATTAAGACTTTGGTCAACTCACGCTTTCAAGTAGCACTCGATCATATTACCGCTAAATATCACAATGTTGACTTTTTAATCTTTCAACCACACGAAGAATGTGCGAAAGCTATGGCTGGCTCCCCAATGAAATATAAGATTAGAACGAACCTCGTGGAGCTTGCATACAAAGGAACCTTACAACGATTAAGGGAAAGGCATTCGGTGTACCTTGTAAAATTAGCAAAGTATGGCTTCGAATTAGCCTCCCAAAGACAATTACTTGAGCTTGAAAGGATAGGCCTTGAATTTTGAGCAACCACTGATTCCTGCCACATTAATAAAACGTTACAAACGCTTTCTCGCAGATGTTCACCTTGACTGCGGTAAGCAAGTCACTGCTCATTGCCCAAATACTGGCAGCATGAAAACTTGTGGTTCTGCTGGTGACCGCGTTTACTTAAGCCATCACAATTCGCCAACAAGAAAACTGTCATACACCTGGGAGCTCACTGAAACACAAGAGGGATTCATTGGTATCAATACCCATAGGCCCAACCGGGTTGTTGTTGATGCTATTGAGAGGGGTTTGGTTCCCGAACTGAAAGGGTATGAGTCATTGCGCACGGAAGTTCGTTACGGGGACCGTTCACGCATCGACATTTTACTTGAAGCAAACAATATGCCTCCCTGTTATGTAGAAATAAAAAATGTAACTCTTTTATCTAAAAACGATGTTATTTTTCCTGATGCTGTGACAGAACGGGGGTTAAAGCATCTAAAAGAACTGAGTAAACAGCATGCCCTCGGAAACCGGGCTGCAATGTTTTACTTGGTCAATAGACCAGAAGGCTCTCACTTTCGACCTGCTCAAGAAATTGATCCGACTTACGCAAAAGCACTAAAGGCAGCACATAAAGATGGACTTGAGATCCTAATATATAGATCTTGCAACTCACTAGACCGTACTGAGATTACTAAAAAAATCCCTCTGAAATGGAATTGATGATCTAGCATCATACTCTTTCAAATAGAGCAAATATGGCAAAAAATGCGTGTTCACTCTGGCCTTTCTTCTGCTATAATACCACCAATAAAATAGGCTCGATCTTTAGCCTTTTCCTCTTCCTTAACCCTAAAGATACTTGAGAAAACATGAGACCCAACCTACAAATAACGAATGGTCATGAACATAATTTTCGCCCAGTGCCTCTGACGGGAGTCATCTATGTTATGACGGAAGCTAGAAAGTTTGGATATTTCGACGAACCGAGCGAATGGGTAAACTTTGGACAGGGGCAACCTGAGGTGGGCCCCCTTGAACATGGTCCACTAAGAGTTACCAATATCAAGGTAGACGAAGTCACCACCGAATACGCTCCTGTAGGAGGTGTTTGGGAACTTAGGCAGGCAGTTGCAGATTACTATAATCGCATGTATCGCAAAGGTATGCGTTCACAATATTCCGCAGAAAATGTCGCAATCTCTCCAGGTGGAAGGTCAGGACTGACCCGTGTCATTGCCGCTCTTGGTCAACTCAATTTAGGTCATTTCCTACCTGACTATACTGCATATGAAGAAATCCTGGGCGCATTCAGAAGCTTCAATCCCATACCAATTTTATTGGAACCTGAAAGAAATTACGAATTTTCCCTGAAAGAACTACGCAAAGAAATTGCAGGACGAGGCCTAGGCGCTCTATTATTATCAAACCCTTGCAATCCCACAGGAAAACTCATCTGCGGAGAAGAGCTTGAAGGTTGGGTTAATGTTGCAGACAATCTCGATTGTGCTTTAATTCTTGATGAATTTTATAGCCGCTATATTTGGGATTCATCACTTTCATACAAACAAAATCCAAATGTAAGTGCGGCAGAGTTTGTAGACGATGTCAATCGCAGCCAAGTCATCATCATCGACGGCTTAACAAAAAATTGGCGTTATCCCGGCTGGAGGATCTCTTGGACCGTTGGACCCAAAAAAATCATTGAATCAGTAGCTAGTGCTGGCAGCTTTCTGGACGGAGGTGCTAGCCACCCAATACAGCAGGCTGCAATTCCACTCCTCGAGCAAAAACACTGTGAACAAGAAAGTTTAGCGATACAATACGCCTTCAAAAAAAAGCGTAAGCTGCTACTCCAAGGAATTAAAGACCTAGGTATTGAAGTGGAGATTGAGCCAGGTGGAACTTTCTATATATGGGGCAACCTAAGCCAGCTTCCAGAGCCCATGAACAATGGCAAAGATTTTTTTGAACTAGGTCTCAAAAATAAACTAATTACTGTTCCCGGTGAATTTTTTGATATAAACCCGGGTAGGCGTCGTTATGGTCGTCCAAGCCGCTTTCGCAATCACACTCGTCTAAGTTTTGGACCTTCATGGGACCAGGTAAGCCTTGGTTTAAATCGAATCAAATCAATGATATCAGGTTATTAAATAGATTAATCTGTTCCGAGCTCGAAGACTTGTCCTTATTGATTCCTATAATGTTGTGATAACATGAGAGGATGCTGAGGTTTTATTTATTCCAGAGCGTTATAAAAAGAAATTAATTGATCCAAATATGAACTGCCGGAGGCTTCACTTAAAATGCTTTTTATCATAGCAGGTCTTGCTGTCGTCGGTCTGCTTTTTGCTAGCAAAAAAATTCTACAGCACAGTAGGACTCGCAAATTTTTAACTGAAATTATTGGTAAGTATTCAGAGTTAAGAAGTGAAAACAAGTTAGAATGGGAAGAAGCAATAAACCAGGTAATTGATAATCGCTATAGCAGAGCCGAAGACTTTCGCACCTTGTACCATGTCAAGCAACTGTGGGGGCAAAAATCAGACGAGCTAATCGACAAACAAGACGAAGAAGAATCCTTTTTAAAGGAACTTGTTCTCGTGATCAGTTTAGTAGAGAAATCTGACTATGCAAAAGCTAGTGAGCTTGAAAAAGAAACACTCTTCAAAAAACACTATCAGGCTTTAATGGACTCAAAAACAAGGGATGAAGTAGAAGCAGCCTAAATCTCTCCTACTCTCATTTCTCCTTCCCAGTGAGCTGCTACGCTAGGGTCCATAAGAAAAGCAAGACCAAGCTTGGAGTGCTCTCTGGCAAACTTACGGTAAAAGTATGACTTAATATGCAACTTTCCAAGAATTGATTTAAGTAATCCTGATTTATGCGCTTCATATTGAGAGATTGCTGCAAAATCCTCTGGACAGTCCAGTGTTAGCTGTCTGACCCAAGCTAAAACATTTTCTTTAGGTTCAAATGGGTAGAGTCTTTGGATATAGCTCATAAGCTGCTCTACTAACTCTTTCCGCTCACCTGGTAAGAACTTAAATCCTCGCTTTGCCCAAACATAGGCTCCAATTAAGCTTTTCCCACTTGCTGCTTCTAATTCAATACGGTTTTTTGGATTTGAACTCAAGGAACTCAAGGCTTTTATAGTTTCTTGAATAATGTGCTTACTCATCTGTTTTCCCGCAGGAAGACGAACATGCTCAATTCTGCTGGTAAACTCATCTCCTTCTACTACAAAAGATTGCTCGAGAACACCTTGGAGCTTTCCTGAAGGGTCTTTAAACTCAAATTTAGCAAAAATACGAGGAGAGAGCTCTCTTTCATCACAATCAAATATTTTTGAAATACATTCGAAACCAAAACTAGAATTTACGCTTTCAATTGCAGAAAATAACCTTTCTACTTCAGCTCCCTGCAAATCATGTATGGAGTCTTCTTCTAAACGACGGCTAGGATATAAAACCAAGCCTTCATCCTCTATGTGCAGATTTCGTGGCACCAAGGTCTTAAGCAGTTCCTGATAGGTCAAAATGCTAATGCTTGGATTTTCTGAGTCTGTTTTGGGAGGTGGAAGAGGCTCAAGAGAAGACAGACAAAGGAGGAAAAAAATAGACAAGAGTGCAATAATTGCCTGGCATATGCACACCGGCCTTCTGGGTGTGATCTCAAAATTTTCTCTAGGTCTATTTGCGTTGTTTAAATTCAATCTGGCACCGTTTTATTTTTTAAAGTCCAGAGTATAGCTAAGAATACCGCCAAACTCAATATTTTTTTATAAAAACTTAATATTATTTGGATAAATTATAGATATCATGCTGTTAAATGAACTCAACCAATAACAATCACCCCTAAAGTGGAAAAATTTGTTCATGGCATTACCCCAAAATGACCGTTATGATAGATAGAGGAAAGAATCATACTTCCAAGAAGGCGCAACTCAGATTTTTAGCTCCTTTACCGATAAGTGGAGCATATTGAAGTAGCAAACCTGCTCAGGTCAGAGGGACATGGATCGACGCGAAGCGATTAAAAAATTGTTGGACCATAGCACTACCTTTGCTGGATCTACAGTACTCATTGGGTGTTGCGCTAGCCCAATTCTCAAATTTGATTATTGGGGCCCTAAAAAGATTCAAACTTCAATGAAACATAAGCACCTTAAAACAGACCTGGGTGATATCGGTCACAATCACATTCCAAAAATCAAGAACCAAACAATCAGTACAGCTCAAGAAGAACAAAACTCCCATCTTGTGCATCGACAACGTGATGTAGCTCGACAAAAGATGACAAACTTTGATAAAGTTCATCCTGGTGATATTATTTTGGACGTTAAGAGAAAAGAAACGTTCCATAGTTGTTTTAGAAAATTGCAGCGACTGTGCCGATATATCGGCTATGGTAATTTCAATTTGGTAAGCTTCGATGAATTCATCTACTACAGTAAAACTGCACCTAGACTCGAACCCTTGAACAAGCTTGAGTTAAAATTCTTTGAGGAAATGTTCTTTTTCCCTGCAGAAAAATATGGATTTTATGGCAAAAAACTTCAAACAAGCCTCACTGGTGCGATACCAAACAAAGAAGTGATCAAAATTCCCTTTAGTGGCCACTATCTCTATCGAGACGTTTCTTATCCCATTTACCAAAGAATAAAAAAAGATGTGGGACGGTCTATTATACTGACTTCCGGTATTAGAGGAGTAGTAAAGCAGTTCCACCTTTTCTTAGCCAAAACAATTCGTTCCGACTACAATCTCTCTCAAGCTTCACGCTCCCTAGCACCTCCAGGCTATTCTTATCACTCAGTCGGAGATTTTGATGTTGGGAAAAAAGGCCTTGGTAACTCAAATTTTACCAATAAATTCTCCCAAACTGACGAGTATAAAAAATTGATTGACCTGGGCTATATTGATATCCGTTACCCCGACGATAACCCATTTGGTGTTAGATTTGAACCATGGCATATAGAAGGCAAAACTCACCGTGTATAATTTAAGCATTACTAATCACCAACGCTTGCAAAAGCTGTAGATTAAATCCGTTATCAAATGCAAACTATCAGAAAAAACTAAACCAAAAAATCCCGCTGATAGCATTTGAGGATTTTCTTGAGCCCAAAGTACCGATTCACGAATGATTTGTCCGACATTTTCCTGAGCGATTAGAACACTATCAACACTCAATTCCTGACAACAGAAGACAAATAAAGAAACTAGAGTGCTAAGAAGAATAGTAGCCAAAAAAAGATAGATTACCCGAGAGATCGTTCCGAGAATGAAAAAATGAGATACCTTGCGATGAGAGAAACAACGATTATAAGCGTACCAAATCCAAGAAAACCATCCCCAAGCTTGCGAGCTTTTAGACTGCTTCAAATCCAAATCAGGTGAGAGAAAAATTGTACCAAAAAGAGCTGATGTAGCACCAATTAAGACGTCGTCCAAACAAAGTTCACAGTAGAAATAGAGTAAGGGGATTGAAGTACTTATAGCTGAAACATTTACTATGGTATGGGTTCTTCCACTAGCCAAGTGTTCCCCCTAATATGCTCGAAGTTATTACTAAGGGCTTAAAACTTGCAGCTTCCTATGGAAATATAAAACTGCGCATTACTCCCTACATCCCGAAAAATTTGAGTATACTCAATTTTTCCATTTTTTAAATGATATTCAAAATTTTCAGTGTAGTTGTAACTTTGAAAATTAAACAGCTCTACCGTCTCAGTACGCCTAATTACTTTAAGCGATCTCAAAGTTTTGAATTTTGGATCAAATAATTGAGGCCATTTAGTATGAAAATCTCTTATTTCGAAAGCCTTCTGTCCTTCTTTAGATATTTCTTCTTGCTGCGTCCCCTCTTTACCCCACATCCACTGTTCAAGCATTTTAGGTTTACCTACAACACATCGTAAGATCTTTATTGGTGCTTGCTCTTGCGCTAGTGCACTACAAAAAGAAAAGTAAGTCAAAATGGCCGCTGTGATGAAAAGAGAGCACTCTCGTCCCCTTAGGATCATAACATACCCCAGAATATGTGATTGTGCATGTTTGCTTTATAGTATGGGGTAATTTAAACTCAAGTTCAATAATATTCTATAATCGCAGAGAAATCTTAAACTTGCTCAATTTAACAAATTTTTACTTAAAAATTCATTAAGACTTGTTTGTTAAAATAGATATTACATCTGGAAGTGGAGATGGTAGGAAGTATGACTTTCAGTAAACATGAGCTCAACTAGCGAAACCTGCGTTTTCACCACTTTTCTTATCATTACTTTGCGTAAAAGAATCCACACGTTTTTTTAGTTCAAGACCAGTTCTCCAAACGGGTAAACGCTTTTCTTTTACAACGATGCGCTCACCTGTTTTAGGGTTCCTTCCCCAATAGCTTGCATAATCTTTAATTGAAAATGCACCAAAACCCCTAATTTCTACGCGTTTTCCTTCATTTAAGGTTTTAGCGACACTACTAAAAAACAAATCTGTTAGCTCTTCCGCTTTGCTAATGGTTATATTTGCCTTAGAAGCAAGGTTTTCTATTAGCTCCGACTTATTCATAACCATCCTCTATTTTGGAAAGATTAACAAAAGCTTGCCCAACCGCGGACACCAAGTTCTACACCCATCCGAACAAAAAATAAACCAAAACTAATACAATGATCATTTATTAAGCACCAGAGGAAAAAATATGACCCTCTCTTCAAATTTATAGCCCTATTTTCCACAAATACTGGAGCTTCTCACCTTGATTCAACTTGCGGCCAATAGCGAAGATGTTATCTTATCTGAGGTTTGCTTATGCAAAAAAAGAAAGCCTCGCCGCTAAGCTCTTAGAGACGCTTTATCACTATACTGAACAGTATTCAAATTGGTGTTATTGCGCCGTTGGCGATGTCATCATTTCTTGATATTGGTACTAAGGTCAAAGGAGAATTTCGATTGAGTAAGATCACAGTAGCTCCAAAGGAGCAATTAGAGCAACTTAAGCTTGGGGCTGAGGAGATCATTTCAGAGGAAGAGCTATTAAAAAAGCTTGAGAAGTCTTACCAGAACCAAAAACCTTTGATCATTAAGTTAGGTGCTGACCCCTCCCGTCCCGATATCCATATTGGACACGCAGTTGTTCTTAATAAACTGAAGTTACTCCAGGACTTTGGTCATGAAGTAAAGTTCATTATAGGCGACTTTACCGCCTTAATCGGCGACCCAACAGGCAAAAGCAAGACTAGGCCTCAGCTAACGAAAGAGGAAGTTGATATAAATGCAAAAACTTACAAAGACCAGGTTTTTAAAATCCTCGATCCAGATAAAACTGATGTGGTTTACAATAGTAACTGGCTGAACAAATTTAGCCCCATGGACTTTATCCGTTTGATGTCTTCAAGAACAGTGCAACAGCTCATTGCTCGAGATGATTTTTCCAAACGCTACCAGGAACAGGTTCCCATTTTCTTACACGAGCTTGTCTATCCGGTAATGCAGGCCTATGATTCTTATGAACTCAATGCCGACATAGAGCTTGGGGGAACCGATCAAAAATTTAACCTCTTACTTGGAAGAGAGTTCCAAAGGCAGCAAGGACAAGAGCCTCAATGCATAATCTTAAGCCCTTTACTAGAAGGACTAGACGGTGTGCAGAAAATGTCAAAAAGCCTTGGTAACTACATCGGCCTCACTGACATGCCTAACGATATGTTTGGCAAAACTATGTCCATTTCAGATACCCATATGTTACGCTTTTATGAGCTACTAAGCCGCAAAGGGGGGCCACATCTCATGCAACTCAAAAACGGCCTTACAGCACAAAGCATACATCCCATGGACGCAAAAAAAGACTTGGCAGAAGAGATTGTTTCCCATTATTGGGGCGAAGAAAAAGCCACCGAGGCCCGGGCTCATTTTCAGCAGGTTTTCTCCAAAAAAGCGATCCCTGATGATATCCCTTCGCACAAGGTTTCTTTGGCTAATGGGGAAAGTGTTAACGTGCTTAACCTAGTGGTTGAGCTTGAATTCTGTAAGTCGAAATCAGAAGCTAGAAGAATCTTAAAGCAAAACGGCATGAAGCTAAATAACGTGGTTATTAAAGAGGAGAGCATAAAACTTGAGCCTGCTAAAGACTATATTTTTAGGCAAGGTAAGTTAAAAATGGTCAAACTCTTAGTTGAATAAAAATCACAGATCCCCCTACTCAAATGAAGTTAAATACTAAAGCTTTTTATACCAAAGGTTTATTAAAAACCAAACGACCGCACGCAATGCTCCAGCCTCATTTTTGATTTTCTTGCTCAAACGACATGATCATATACTAACTAAATCTCTTGTGTTTTTCAGATCATTTTCTTCTTGAATATCGTCCCTTTCCCATATAAGTTCCTTAAAATCGGCATATGATGCCCTAGATGCGTACCTATCATCTTTTGAGAGAGATTTTTATGAAATATGTCATACTATTATTGTCCTTTTTTGCTAACTATCATTCTTATGCTGGACCCGTACGTAGCCCCGATATTATTTTTGAAAACACTAATTCAGTTGAAATTTATCAAAAAATCCAAAATTTCGTTAAAGAGAGAAATCTAACTTTCAGATATTTGAAGAAAAATAAGATAGAAATATTTGCTCCTAAAGGGACCTTATCATTGATAATTTGGGAAAATAGTCTAAACCAAACAGGTGTAGCGATTAAGGAAAAGTCATTAAATTCGAAAAATTCTGCTCAATGGAAAAATATATTGATAGAAGCTATGAAAACTTGGGGTTTAAAGGTTACTTTGAATAAGCAAGTCGAATTAGAGCCGGAGCGCATGCCAAGTATCAAATTTACTAATATTTCATCCGCAGAAGTATATGAGAAAACACTTGCCTTCATTGAAGAACAAAATCTAAGTTCTAGAACACTGAAGAATAACATAAAAGAAATATATGCTCCAGCCCCGTATGAAGCAGTCTTATCGTTGACTATTTGGCTCAATAGTTTAAACGAAACGGGTATAGCTATTGCAAGAATTAGTGGCAAAACTGAGCATTTTAAAGAATATTCGGAAAAATTATTAGCTATCATGAGCGATTGGGATGAAGAGCCAATTTTAGCAGACAGCGTTTATAATAAATTTAGCCGTGCGCTATATGCTGATAAAACAGAAAAATTAGTAAAGTTTCTCGAAAAGTATGAAGACTACAATATCATAAACAACAAATTTGAAGATTTTACTTTTATTGTTAACAACGTAAAAATGAGAATCAGTTTTTATCCTTTAATAGGAACTGAAGATAGAATTGGATTTCTGGTAAGCCATATTTCTGGAGATGAAAATAATTTTAATGCACTTAATAGAGAAATAATTCTGATCTTGTCGGATAAAAATTAAAATCATTGTCAAATATCAGGATAAGCAATTGATCGGTAGTTTCTGAAAATCTCCATAATTTCACCTTAAATAACTCAAAGCCAAAAACCTTTCGCTAGACTAATATTCGCACAATCAATTAAAATTTTAGATTTTCTGGTGAATGACCCCTTTTGCCACTCCCAGCTCTTTAAATCATTTTCATAAGTCTAGGTCTGAAGGCTAGAATTCGCAATCCCAGAAACTTGGTATAGAATTTGCCTTAATTCCTCGTGAAGTATATTACATTTTAGGGAAGATAGCTTTGAAAAGCCCTCAGTAATTAGCAAAAAAGCCAATGGTTTTCCTTCCATATGCAAATCAATTATTTATGATCAAGCCATGAAAATTTTAGAAAGAAAAATCCAAATTTCGACAAGAAAAGATGTCTAAACACAGGGGATTTTGAGCTTGGCTTTTTACTCCGCCGACTTTTCTATGAATACGATTTACCAGAGTACTATAAGCATCAGATTCATTTACCTATTGATGGGGTAAACAATGGAATATCATCTGCTATTGACGCACCTGCCAGCTACGATGGACTTTACAAATACAAGCTAGAGGTTCGCTCAGCTGTTTACAAGCCTGCATATCAGAAAATAACGTAGATATTAGCCAGTATTTAGTAAAAAAAACAATACACGCTAGATTACCTGGAAATTTTTAGCTCCTATCTTCGATGCTACGGAACCCTTCAGAAGATACCTCACCGGCTCAAGAACTGAAAACTAAATATGGGAAGACTTCAGAATTGCCACAATCTGAACCAAGTAAATCAGAAGCAACCGTTCAATCATGTAGATTAGAATTTAAAGCAAAAAACAGATCCTGAATATATTGTATTTGGAAACTAATATCCAAATTTCAATTCATAAAATTATGGAAACTCTAAATGAAAAAGAATATTTTCTATTTGCTCACTTGTATCTTTAGCACCAGCGCAAGCACTATGCCCGACAATAAAATGATACTAAGCTTGTTATTGCTTATTTATTCGACTTCATTTTTCTTAAACTCAGGTAAAAGGTCTCCCCATCCACCGGACTCGAAGCTTCTCTACTTAGGTTTTAAACAATTGAACCCAAACTTTAATGATGAAATTCACGAGCATTCGCCATAATATAATAAGAATTTCGAGGCCTATTTCCAGCAGTGGGATGTAGAAAAGTTCTCCGCTTGGAATGTTGATAACCTTATTCATTTTGACCACCTAGTTGATTCAAAAGCATCGGGCGGTTATCAAGTTGGCAAACTAATGAATCCAGGCACAGCAGCCTTGTGGTCTGACTAGATATGCACCCACAAGCATTCATGGACTACCACAATTACAAACGAATCTCGATAGTTGGCCTGTTAAAAATGTGAAGCTTCTGTTAAATCATTTTATCCTTGAATTGGGCATAATAGCTATGGTTAATCATTCGATATCGGATCAACACCTATTAAATCAACCACCCCTCAATCCCTTGTGTTTTATGTTCTTTTCTCCTTATGATCGAGCCGTCCTTAATTTGAGCATTGCCAAGAACACCTTGTATTTTGCGCTGAAAATGTTATTGATACACTCCATTCATTTTGCCATTGGCAAAAAAAAGGATATTTTATGACTCTTCCTTCAATCGAAGAACTGGCAAAAATCGAACATGCCATCTTAGGCTGCGGATACGTTAACTACACAGTCAACAAAAAAGATGCTCTGACTAAACAGTTTAGCCAAAAGAAACATCCACAAAATCCGTACTTTGTTGTGAAAAACAATCTCAGCAATAGGGTATTTCAAATAAAGTGGGAAGGCGATTTTCAAGCTTTCTTGCGGGATATTATCGTCAAAATAGAGCGCTACGAAAAGGAAGCAGACTTAAAAAACCTCACCGTTTAATTTTGAAGATTGAATACCGAACAGCTTTGATTGGAGCGGAGACAAGAAATAAAGACCTTAATCAAGAATGATAGTTATATCGAATCGATAGAATGGAAAGTTATTCCCAGCCTCCTTTTTCAGGAAAAAACTTGCTCTAAAGCCCATTCCAAAGAACTTGATAAAATTTTTGGATATAAGATTCCCCGAATAGAACAAAAACTTGAGCAAAAATACCGTAATTTTTATAAGAGCTCAGACAAAACGAATAAAAAGGGCCATTTCGCTGGATCAGAAGCTTGGATTGGCCTTCACCCTCAAGTGCTACAAACCCCATATTCAAAAATTTACCAAATTTTTTCTTTGCTATCGAATTTTAACCCTAAAAGCATTGTTGATTTAGGGGCAGGGTACGGGAGAGTTGGATTAGTTAGCAGCATGCTCTTTCCTGAAGCATCTTTTATTGGCCTTGAGGTTATAAGGGAAAGGTGTGAAGAAGCAAATCGAATCTACAAGAAATTTAAACTTAAAAACTGTGAGATTCAACACGGCTGTCTAGTTAAAAAAAAGACACTACTCCCCCAAGCAGATATATATTTTATATATGATTTCGGTTTTTTAGATGATATTTACTACGTTTTAAACAATGTCCTTTCTATCAAAAGGAACACTCAGTTTTTTGTTGTAGCTATAGGAAGCAGAATTAACTCGATCATTGGCAAAGGCAACTTTATTGATACAAGGTGTGAAATAATTGCTTCTAAAGAAGGTTTCAGTATTTTTTCTGTACGCACAAATTATAAATAAACTTGCTAAAAGGCTATCTTTATTTTTCTACTAATGTTAACGTCGAAATCAAATTAATTTTAGGATTTTTTATGAACAAGATTTTTGTAGGTGGAATTAACTGGAATACTGACGAACGCACGCTTGAAGATCATTTTTCTCAAGCGGGAGATGTTACTGAAGTTAAGATCATTATGGACCGTGAGACAGGTAGATCCAGAGGATTTGGATTTGTAACCTACTCTAACTCGAATGACGCGAGTAATGCGGTATCTAAATTTGACGGCGTTGAACTTGACGGCAAAACCCTAAAGGTCAACATCGCTGAGGATAAGCCTCGCCGTGAAGGTGGAAACAACAGACGCTGGTAAACTAAGACCATCGCCTGTATAAGCCCACATCCATTGTAATTAAGCGAATGTATAGAGCCATATAAGTAGAAAACTTTTTTTCTCTTATATGGCTCTGCAGCTTAAAACAACTTATCATCCCTTCAAGATGCGATTTAAAAACATTTCCTGTCTGTTTACTTTGAAATTTTTTTCTATTCATTTATAAAAAAATATGCTTTTATCAGCCATTTTTGAATCAACGGGAGAACCTGTGCTTAAACGCTACGCCAAACTAAAACTAGCAATAATTGTAAATCTGATCTGTATCTCGGCAGCGAATGCTGATGATGATCATCTTAGTCAAGCTCACTTCAAAAATAGAATCAACAACTTGCTAGAAACGAATGAAGTCAGAAGCGCACAAGAATTGCTTTCGAAGTATAAAGACTCAATATTTTTGCTTAATCCACAATGCCAAACCTATAGCGAGTCTTCAAATTTGACCAAGATTAGAATTTCAGTGGGATTTCCAGATCTCTTAGTAGTACCAGCTCCCAAGATTTACGAACTATTTGAAGAAACTCTGAACTATAAAAAAGATATTGATGCCGTGCTCACAACATTAGACCGGAAGCAATATGATATAACAACTCGTCACTACCAAGATTTAGCTCGTATTTCAGTTGAGATACACCTGAAGTTGAGCAAACTTGAAAAGGAGTGGCTAGATAATTTAAAGAAAAATGCTCCGAGAAGGGAAAGGAAAGCTAGTTCTTTGTTCTACCAGCAAATGGAGGGGTATTGAAAATAGTTCATCCATTCCCGTGACAAAAGGGACCCGCCCTTTCCATTGTTTAGCAATTCAAAACCTTTGAACCCCCGAAGCCAGGAAATTATTCCCTTATAGGTTTTGTGAAATTTGACTCTCATCTTTGCAAGTACTTGGCCATAAAGAGGCTAGACAAGACACCTTTTTCGGCGGGAGTATGGCAACATTCTTAAACTAGCTGGTATACTTTTGTTGAAAGGATGATTAGGACCAAAGCTATTGGAAGCCTCTATGCCTTTGAGGCTCATCTTATTCGAGCTTGCATAGGTAGGCAAAGTTCCAATCCAATTTTAGCTTACTGGAGACCCAATATTGATGAGCTTATCAGGTCTCAATAAAATGGTCCCATTTTGCGGACAAATTCCAGCTAGAACTAAGACTTCTGATTTTACTCCAGCAATTCGCATTGCTGAAAAATTTACAACTGCTGCGACTTGCTTTCCAACAATCGATTCTGGTGTATAGTTTTCGGTCAACTGGGCAGAGCTTGTTTTAATTCCCACTTTTTCACCGAAATCAATCCTTAGAATGAGAGCTGGTTTCCTAGCTTTGATATTTATCTTTGCTTCTATAATTAGACCTATTCTTATGTCTGAAGAGTAAAAATCAGTAGCTTTTATAATCTCTTTTGTGTCCATTGCATTCTCCCTAGCAAGAAAATTATTATTTTTTGGTCATATTATCATTACTTTTTTGAATGATTTTGGCTTATTCTATCACTCCTAGCATCGATTTTCATTCTTTAGGGCAAAAGAATGACTTCGACTACATCATGGATTTTATTATCTTTTAAAAATTAATCTATTTTTAAGTTCGCAATTCCCGATGTTCATTTTACTAGCGAAGGGAGTGGAAATGAGAGCGCTTGACAGATTTATTGAGTGGTTTATTTCAAATCAAAAAATAGATAGAGAATTAAAGTACAAGCTCAAACTCCTTGTGACTATTTCCTTACTTCTGAATATATTAGTGCTGTTTTTGTGGTTACCTTTGTCAAGGGTTCCATTGTTCGATGCTAGTATGCCACCTCTATTCATCTTGTTAATATCTTCTTGGATGGTACTATGGTCCATAAAGAAAGGTTATCCTTTCGTTTTTAGTGCTCTAATAATTCCTGTAACCGCTTCTTTACTGATCCCATATTCAACTTTTCAAATTGGATTTTTAAACTCTCCTCCAACAAGGTGGTTTCCTTTAATCCCTCTAGTTACCTCATTTTTCCTTGGTGCAAAATATGGAGTATTATTTGGTGTTTTAACTATCTTGGGATCCTTATTACTAGCTTGGAACCTCCCTTTTGCGAATATAACTCCGGAAGGAAATTCCTACGAAATTGACAAAATATTTGCCACAAGCGACTTGATTAGTGAGATTGTCTTTGTTAGTTTACTTGCTATAATTTATGAAATTAAAAGACTCAAATATGTTGAAGAGATAACTAGAACAAAAGACTTACTAACAGATTCCAATAAAATCGCAAAAATTGGTGGTTGGACTTATGACTTAACTCTTGACAATCTAATTTGGAGTGAAGAAGCATATGCGCTCCTTGGAATACCCTTGGACACTCAGATTTCAACAAAGATGGCTCTTAATTTTTTCGATCCTGAGCACTCGATACAAATCAGAAGAGTATTATTAAATCTTGAATTCAATAAGAAAATGCAAAAATAATCTTGCCGTCCAGAATTCAAAACAAATTTGTGCTTGAAAAAAATATTTTCATCAAAATTCCCCTTCCTAAGATGTGTTTAAGAGCTAATAAGAGAAAAATCTT
>JBGCDR010000035.1:0-65163 GCA_045105515.1 Oligoflexales bacterium | reverse complement strand
TCACTTGTCTTTCCGGTAACATGAAAATAAACATATCAAGCCCTCCCAGAATTACGTTTGGGATCAGCTTATCAATATTTACATAATAATCATATAAAATAATAATATTAGCCGGTTAAAAAATTAGACAACTCTATTAGCAGATATTGTTGCCGGCAATTCTATTCCTACGGTTGCGAAATATTTTAACCCGCGAAGCTAAGGTTTTTGAAATGGTTAAAGGTGTAGTATTTGATCTCGATGGGACTCTACTAGATTCGCAACTTTGTTTTTCGAGCATAAGAAAAATTTTGGGAGTGCCCGAAAATCATCTTATTCTTGAGTACCTCGATACTTTAAGTTCTGAAGAAAAAAATAAAAAAGCCAAGATGCTTGAAGATATTGAACTCCGGGCTGCTATAAAATCTAAGCTTTTTCCAGGTGTTCAAGAAATTTTTGAAAAGCTGAGCAAAAATGGAATTAGAATTGGAATTTTAACACGTAATTGCGCTCAAGTTATGGGGTGGTTCCTTAAAGCCTATCCCGAATTGTCAATAGATCATGCAATCACTCGAGAGAATACAGCTCCAAAACCGAGCCCACAAGGGTTGCATGTGTTTTTAGAAAGGTGGAAACTCACTCCAAATGAGCTATTGATGGTTGGAGATTCGTATCTGGATATGGAATGTGGAATCAATGCTGGAGCACAAACAGTTTGGTTTAAACAAAGTTCCTCGCAGATATCAGTTGAAGTTGACTACATCATTGAGCATCTGAACGATCTTGGAAAGATTCTAGATAGTGTCTAGGAGGAATTTTGATTTTACCAACTGAGACTATATTAGTACTAGGTGGAGAGTTATCCGGTCTTGCTGCCAAGCAAATTCAAGCCTTTGATCCTAAGCGTCTTATTGCAGTTGATCAAGCTTATCACAAGCTCCAATCCTTTGGTCTAGCGCCTGATTTTCTCATAGGTGACTTTGACTCTGTTGATGGTAGCAAAATTGCCTGCGACATAGCTAAGATTGAAACCCATAATCAGGATATGACTGACTTTGAAAAATCTATCCATTTTATCCGTGAACAGTGCTGGGGGAGAACAAGCATATTTGGGATAGGAGGCGGAGAATTAGATCATATCATTGGCAATATTCAAGTTTTGGTAAAAAACTTAGAGTATGAAGATGAGTTTTACTTTTTTGACTATTTTGCTAGTAATTGTAAGATTGGTTGTTTAGTCAACAAACGTTTAGAATTCCATAGTTACCTTGGTGCAAAAATCTCTCTATTTCCATACCCAAAGGCGACTGTGAATTCACATGGACTAAAATATAAGCTTTCCAAACAAGTTATCTTTCAAAACCGTGGTATTTTAGCGACAAGAAATGAGCTGATTGAGCCATATGGAGTTCTTGAAGTGCTTGAAGGATTAGTGCTCTGTATATTTGATGCTCAGCAAGGTCTATTTCCTAAGTTTTAAATTTTTTTCGAGAAAACAGATTTTGATATTCTCATTTCGAACGTATTTGGGTAATCTCTGTTGCTTTGCTGGAGATCTCTCCATTCGCAGGACTCAGTCGAGAAGGCTTAATATAGAGCTGAATAATTGTTCATAAGGTCATTTCGAACGTATTTGGGCAATTTCTGTTGCTTTGCTGGAGATCAGGGTTGGTTAATTCTGCTAATGTTGATTTGGAATAGATAGCCTGAAAGCACCAGTAAACACCCTGTCACACTGGTCATAGGCTTGGACAAATGGTTCGAAAATGATTTTAGATTTTTCTGGTAATATTCCTACTCCACTGTCTTTACAGTCGAATAAAATATTGTCATTATCTGCTTTTATACTAAGGCCTACGAAAAGAATTCAAACAGTTTGTATATAAAAACAATAAGGGTGGGATTCTAAGGAAAAATCTTGAGTGAGATCAGCTCAAGTGTTCCCTAAAAAATTGCAGAACCTTGCTTATAAGCTTTGACATCGTTGATCAGCTCTTCTCGTATTTCTAGGCGACTTTGATCTTTTTTGGAATAAAGGTATACAGAGAGGTATGCTTCTGCTTCTTGAGAAAAAGCTTGTTTAAAAGCTGATAAGACCTTTTCTTTATTGAGGGATTCTACTGCCGACGCAATCTTTTCTTTATACTGGAACTGTCCTTCAAGGATAATAGTTTCGAAGATATTGGTTTGGTGCTTTTCAGCCATAGTTTTGTCAGACTCTCGTAGTTCTGATGCAACAGCTTGCTTGTATGCTTGCAGTTGCTCTTCTGAGAGCGTTTCGAGCTCTTTTAAAGCACTGTCCTTCCATTGCTCCACTTTATTGGAAATGAGAAAAGGATTATAATCTGAAGACTGGACTAGAAACAACATCCCAAGAGATTTTTCTGAATGGTTTAAACCACTGTATACGACATAACCCAACTGTTGTTTGGTCCTGAGTTCTGTAAAGAAGCTTGTCTTCAGGTGGGCGTGTCCAACCCTAATCGCAGCGTTTAATTTAGGGTCGCGAAGCCCAAATTGTGCACTACTCCCCCAACAATGATTATGCGAGTCAGAAGCTATTAGCTTAGCTTTTGGGTTTCCTGCCTTAAATTTAATAGTCTCCACTTGCTTTCTTAGAGCTTCTGGAATTGGCTTGACTTTGAGTTTTGTGTAGTAAGTTTGGATAGCTTTTTGCAGATCATCCGGCCGTAAACTGCCATAGGCTGAGCCTTCTATACCAATGTCTGAGTATAATTTAGAAACATATTCCTTCAAAGCATTTAGAGTAACAGGAGTAATCAAATCTATATCACTAGATGGATTGTAGATTTCATCTCTATGAATTAAAGACTTCGAGCTTAAGAACTTAATTTCATAAAGAAGCTGTTGGTAGGCCACATCTAACCTAGCATTGGCAATATTTCGCTTGAGGTCATTTTTTAGAGAATCAAATCGCTTTTCATCGATTGAAATGGTAGTAAGCTTTGATACTAGCTCTTCCATGAGATGGGGAATGCTTTCTGCATAGCCGGAAAAATCTAGTTGGATCCCTCGATCTGTCCGCGAAACTGTATAGTTAAGTCCAGCTAAGCTGATATCATAGTTCCACTCATTGAGCCCCTCTGATAATGCCATAGTATATAATAGCGACATTATCTTAGCTTTGGGATCAGTGTTGACTTTATTGTTGAAAAGTAGAAGTTGTACATTTGCTTTAGGTAATTTGAAGTAATCGTCTTGTTGAAACCAAAAAACACCCCACTCATTGTCAACTAATTTATAGGGATGGGTTTTTTCTACCGAACTTAAGATTTCTAGCTTTTTTGGAATGAAATCGTTGATTGAAGGTAGATTAAAATATGGATCGATATTTGATTTTTGCCACTTTTCGACTAGTACTGGCGATAGTTTTTCAACTTTATAATGGGTACCATAGTTGGTCTCAACTTGATCAGTTTCCACATTTTTATTGCTTAGAACAACGCTCATTTGATTAGGTTTGATCATATTCAAGAAAAGGCTGAAATCTTTGTCGTTGTACTCATGAATTAGCATTTCCCGGCGGTCTATTTCAAGGGGAGGGTGATCGTGCATTTTTGATGCGTACGCAGCTACTACATAGCTACCTTCCTTTAAGTCCCGATAAACATAGTTTATATCGGACATGGTTTTTCGTTCTTCATAAATATAATGCTGGTAACCTTGCTTCTTGAGCATCTTGATATAAGAAAAAAACAGTTCGATAATGCGATCTTTTTCTGCGACACCTTTTTCAGTTAGAGTCATGTCAACTTGGAACATGCCTGCATAGGAACTTGATTCTAGCCATGTGCTTAGGCTGGTGACTAAGTTTTCTTTCTTTAGTTTGCTTAATAGGGAACCTTGCCCTTCATGCCCGACTAAGTGGCTAATGGTTGAACCAGGTTTAGATTTCCAATAAGGTTCTTTGCTTGGCGTTGGGAAAAACAGGGTAAGTTTCTTAATATCTTTAATTGGTTTAATGCTTATAAGCCTAGGCAGTTGTTCATTTGAAAATATTTCAGAGTCATACTCTAGTTTTTTACGATCATAGTTTGGTACCTCGGTAAAATACTTTTTCACCATTTCACTTAGTTCATCAAGTGAGTACTTTGAAAGAATAGCAAGTTTCATTTGATTGGCTGAGTAGTGTCTTTTGTGGAATTCCATTAAAATTTCACGATTTACCTTGCTTAAGGTATTCTTGTCCCCAGTAGAAAACTTTTGTCTTGGGTGTCCGGTTTTGTGTAGCTTCCTGATTATCATTCGAGAACGCCAATAGTCGTCTTGGAGGTTTTTTTGATGTTCTGAATGGACAGCTTTGAGCTCACGTTCAACAAATTCTGGATTAAAAGTTGGAGCGATAAAAAATTGAGCAAAACGGTCGAGCGAGCCCTCGAACCCTTCATGATTGACTTCAAAGTGGTAGTTTGTGTTCTCTGCCGCTGTGTAAGCGTTGGATGACCCTTGGTAGGAATGGAGGTAGCGGCTATACTCTTCGATGTCTGGATATTTTTCAGTTCCAAGAAAGAGCATATGTTCAAGGAAATGAGCTAGTCCAAGGTGTTCTTTAGGGTCTTCTAAACTACCGACACCGACATCAAGCGATGCTGCAGATTTATTTAAGCTAGGGTCTGAGACTAATAAAATTTCAAGATTGTTGGGGAGTGTTAGGGATTTGTATTGCCTTTTGTCATTGGGATGCTTCCAGTTCAGGTCTATCAAAGTCTGCTGTTCCTTATTGAGATATTGGCTAAATTTACCTGGCATAAAGTAGATTCCTGTGGCCAAAAGTGCCACTACTAGAAGTGTGTAATGCCACCTCATGTCACTCTCCCCTAAAAAATGTAACATCATCAACTTTAACATGGAGACGTTGAAGTTATGAGCTTATTATTCATTTCTATGAGAACACTAGCAGATCCTAGGACTTGTGCGAAGAATGTTTAAAGAGCGCTTCTGTTCGGTCAGATCAAAAATTAGCTAAATACTTGCTTTGGATAGTTTATGAGAATGTTAACTTCTTCTCCCTCCTTCCATTGGGTTTCTTGTGGCAGCAAAAATATGCTGCCAGACTCTTTTGTAAGTGAAACTCGAGAGGATAAGGTGTCTTTTGTGTGGTATGCCTCAACCTTATCTAGTGAATGGACATTGATTTTTACATCAATTTTTTTATCTGGACCTACTTTCGAAACTACTATTCGTGTCATATGTGAAAATCCCCTTGAAATATTATTAGGCCGAGAAGTTGAGCTTAAGGCCAGATACTCTCTTGAAATTAAATTAGATTATAAGCAAATTTCACCCGAGTAATGGAACCTATTTTTCATTCATACTCAGCGGAGTAAGTCAAGGCATCTATACTCGCATTCGTCTAGCTGTTTTATTTTTTTGTATTTATGGTATTCTTGCTTTGTAAGCTCATCGGCTAGGTTAAATTGCCGGAGAACCGATGCTCTTAAAAAGGGAACCTAATCTATCCGCGGTGTGCAAGCCCTCCATTTCGCATTAACATATATGCGAACTCAGGTAGAGGGAAGCCTAAAACGGTTGTGTGGCACCCACCTATCAGAAGGTGGGTTCTACCGCGCGTTGATCTGCTTGGTGAGCTTACACTCAATTTACAGGCCTTAGTCCCCACTTATTTATAATTGCAGCTTTCTTTTTTTCTATCCGATGCAGATTTGATATTGTATTGCACTGAGTAGCATATATTAAACCTGTATAGGCATGAGTATGGAAGTTTCAAAAAAAATTAGCAGTTTGCAAGTTTCTCCAACTGTGGCTTTGAACAGTAAGGCAAAGCAACTAAAAGCAAGTGGTGCAGATGTCTTGAACTTTGCAGTTGGGGAACCTGATTATGGTACTCCAAAACAAGTGGTAGATATTGCTATCAAGGCTCTTGAATCTGGAAAAACCAAGTATGGACCTGCAGGCGGTGGTATAGCTTTCCGCACGGCAATCAGTGAAAAGCTATCAAGAGAGAATGGATTAGACTACCCTCCAGAGCAGATTGTCTGTGGCATAGGTGCGAAAGAAATTTTGTTCCATCTTTCGCTTTCTCTACTAAATGATGGAGACGAGGTGCTTTTGACCGCTCCTTTTTGGGTTAGTTATCAGGATCAAATCAAAGCGGCAGGTGGGGTGCCTGTTCTATTACCTATGGTTGATGGAAAGCCATGTTTTGATCCCCAAATTATTGAAGAATACCGTAGCCCAAAGACTGCAGCATATTTGCTCTGCTCCCCTAATAATCCCGCAGGATACGCATTGTCACAAGATGAATTAAAGGCTTTGGGTAATTATTTAGCGCAAAAGGACTGGTGGGTAGTCTCTGATGAGATCTATGAATACCTTACTTTTGATACTCCACATGTATCGCTGCTGAAAGTTTGTCCAGAGCTGCGCGAGCAGTTTATCCTCGTCAATGGGTTGTCTAAAAGCTTTGCTATGACTGGCTGGAGAGTAGGCTATTGTTGTGGCCCAGCAAAGGTTATGAAACTTGTGAAGAGTCTGCAGAGCCACTCATCAACTTGCCTACCTCCTTTTGTCGAAGAGGCAGCTTGCTGGGCGATCAAGCAGGGCTCGCCACTGATGTCGGAGCAGATTTCTTTATTAAAAGCTCGAAGAGACTTGGCAGTTGATGGAATAAAATCTATCAAAGGCCTCGGTTATATTCAGCCGCAAGGCGCATTTTATCTATTTATTGATGTGCGCCCTGCACTGAAAAATAGCAAGAAGTTTGAAGACACTGACACCATGGCTTTTTGTGAATATTTACTTGAAGAAAAGCATATTGCAGTTGTCCCCGGAGAGGCTTTTGGCAGTCCGGGTTACTTGCGTCTGAGCTATGCTACCGATGAAGATACGATCCGTAAAGGGACTCAAAGGTTGCAAGAGGCTGTCGAAGCCATATAATGGCCGAGATATTAGTTTGGTCTCTAAATCTAATAGACATATTGCCCTCGATCCCCAAAGTTTTTGTCTTGGATGTGAAGGGGTTTTGGGGGTTTGAGTACCTCTGTTTTCAAGGAACTTAATTTTAAAAGCGAGTAGAACTGTGGCAAGCCTCATAGATAATGCACGAAAACTACAGGAAAAATTTACTACCGAAGCTACAAAGGTTAAGGAAACACCGCGTTCCAGCCTTATTGAAGAGCTTAGGGTCAGCTGGCTAGGTCGAAAAGGTGCTCTGAATAAATTGTATGAAGACCTAAAGTCAGTGGACAAAGCAGAGCGCCCGGAGGCTGGGAAAGCAATCAATCAGCTACGCCAATCTATTGAGGGAGAGGTGGGTCAGCTAAAGGAGCTAGCCGTTGGTTTTGAAATTGAGGAGAAGCTTTCTCGCACTCCGATTGATATAAGTTTGCCACTTAAAGGCAAAGTCACTCAAGGTTCCTTACACCCTGTGACACTTATGCGTAGTTTGCTCCTCAAAGCATTTAGGCGCCTAGGCTTCACAGTCTATGATGGGCCGGAAATCGATCAAGATTTTTATAATTTTAGTGCTTTGAATATTCCTGAACACCACCCAGCAAGAGATATGCAAGATACGTTTTTTCTCAAAGATAAAAATTTTTTGCTACGGACCCATACTTCCAATATTCAGATTCACGCCATGCTTCAAGAGAGGCCTCCTGTGCGCCTTGTTGCGCCTGGCAGGGTATATCGAGTCGATAACGATGCAACTCATACCCCGATGTTTCATCAGATTGAGTGTGTAGTTGTTGATCGAGGTATTTCTTTCTCGCATCTCAAAGGTGTTATTGATTCTTTCCTTAAAAGTGTATTTGGAAACGACTTGCAAACTCGTTTCCGACCCAGCTTTTTTCCATTCGTTGAGCCAGGAGCGGAAGTAGATTTACAGTGCACCATCTGCAGAGGAAAAGGGTGTCGAGTTTGTAGCCATACTGGTTGGCTAGAAATTGGAGGCTCAGGCATGATTCATCCAAATGTTTTTGAGTCCGTGCAATACGATAGTGAAGAATATACGGGTTTTGCCTTTGGTTTTGGCATAGATAGAATGGCTATGCTTGCGTATGGACTTCCTGATCTCCGGCAGATGTTTACCGGAGATTATCGCTATCTATCTCAATTTCCTATTTACCGCTAATTTACTGAATTAAAGTTAAGGGCTCTTCGTATGTTGGTATCACTAAACTGGCTTAATGAATATTGTGATTTTTCAGATCTCTCACCAGAAATTATTGCCGAAACACTAACTCAGCTTGGTCATGAGGTTGAAGGTAGTGAAACCATCGCTCCAATCCCAAAGGGAGTCATTGTCGGGCAAATAAAAACTGCTGCAAAACACCCTGGAGCGGACAGCTTACAGCTTTGTGATGTGGATGTTGGGGCCGGTGAACTATTAAAAATTGTTTGTGGCGCTCCGAATGCTCGTAGCGGTCTAAAAGTTGCGGTAGCAACTGTTGGCACTCAACTAGCACCTGATTTCAAAATTAAGGCGAGTAAAATTCGCGGCGAACCTTCACAGGGTATGTTATGTAGTGAAAAAGAACTCAGTATTTCAGAAGCAAACGAGGGAATTTTAGAAATTACAGCTGACTGGAAGCTAGGTTCTCCTATTGCTGATTACGTAAATACTGATGACATTATTCTTGATATATCACTTACTCCTAATAGGGCAGATTGTCTGAGTTACGTTGGACTTGCCAGGGATCTAGCTGCAAAGTTAGGCCGGACTTTGAGGCTTCCTGATATTAAATGTGGTAGTGGAGAATTTCAGACTAGTGAAAAAGTAAAAGTTAAGATTGCTGCGGATGCAGGCTGCGCTCGGTTTACCGCATTGGCTATCGAAGGAGTAAAGTCCGTAGCTGCACCTACTTGGATGCAAACCAGGCTTAAAGCAGCAGGCATGAGGCCAATTAATCTTTTGGTTGACGTTACCAACTATGTCATGCTCGAGCTTGGTCAGCCAATACATGCCTATGATAAGAGGTACCTAGAGGGTGGAGTCATTGAAGTGCGTTCAGCCACTTTAGGTGAGACCTTGTCCACGCTTGATGGTAATACAGTTGAATTAGATCCAGGCGATCTACTTATTTGCGATAGTACTAAGTCGGTTGGTTTAGCTGGGATTATGGGTGGTGCAAATTCTGAGGTTAAAAGCGATACAAGCGATTTGATCATTGAGGTAGCGCATTTTTTCCCTACACAAGTGCGTAAGACTAGCAAACGCCTTGGCCTACATACAGAAGCGTCTCATAGGTTTGAACGAGGGATTCATATAGAGAATATAGATCAGGTATCACTTAGAGTTGGGACCCTCCTTGAACGTTGTTTACTTGAAGTAGGTGAGCAAGCACCGCAAGTAAGTTGCAAGTTATTGGATGTTTATCCTGCTCCTCAAACTCCTGCTAAAATTGCATTGAGGCTGCCCCGTGTTCGCAGTTTTCTTAATCTTCATCAATTAAGTTTGGATGACTGTGTTAAGCACTTAAGTGCTTTGCAGTTTAAATTAATTGATAAAACTACAGAGAGAATGCTTTTTGAGATCCCTGGATTTCGGCATGATATTGTTCGTGAAGTGGATCTCATCGAAGAAGTAGCTCGTTTGGAAGGTTTTGAAAAAGTCCCTTATGAGCTTCCAAGAATGAATATCACTCCTAATATTGAGCATCCGATTATTGAATTTACAGATAGCGTTAAGCTTGTACTTGCTCAACTAGGACTTACAGAAGCAATCTCATTTCCTTTTCATAGCGTTCATGACTATGAAAAACTTCGTCTAAAAATTGGACATCCATACTGGCCTACTAAAGAATTACTAAATCCTCTCAATGAGGAAATGGCTTTCATGCAGACGTCATTGATTCCGGGTTTATTGAAAGCCAGTCGCCTCAACAGGCATCATGGGCATAAGGGTTCGCGACTTTTTGAGGTGGGGCGGGCTTTTTATGATTTCGGTGCGGTAACCTTGGATAAAAAGCAATATCCGCTATTTAGTGACTGGGATAGAGATGAGTTGCATCTAACCGCTAAAGCTCATGGCGAAAAATCTAGGCCTATTGAGCGTAACTTAGTTGCTGGAATCTTTGATCACCTTTACCGTGAGCAGGGGTGGGATCATGCCGAAGAACAAGCTCATTTCTTTCATGGAAAAGGGGTCGTTGAGGCCTTGTGCGCTAGTTTTGGGCTTTATTGTTTGGAGTGGCATCGTCCTTCGGAGTCTGAGCTGCCATTTATGCACCCGGGTGCTTGTGCAAAAATTATATCTGGAAGCCATGTCCTTGGTTTTGTCGGTGAGCTCCACCCAAGCTCCGCACTTGATTGGGAGTTGGGTGGTGAAAGTCCGGTAGTTTTTGAATTGGACCTTGAAGCTCTTTATATGGCGCAAGACCAGAAGCAAGATGTAGACCCACGTCCACGAAAATTTCCTGCTGTGATTCGTGATTTTGCTCTGGTGGTAGATGAAGGGCTCAGTTATGCAAACCTTGAAAAAGCTGTGAATGAATTTCCTAAGAAAAAGAACCTCAAAAGAATGCGTTTATTCGACCTTTATCAGGGTGAGCATGTTGAGTCAGGTAAGAAAAGCATGGCCGCATCTTTCGTGTTCGAGTCTTTAGAAAAGACATTGACAGACAAGGAAGTTGAGAAGGAATCTCAAAATCTCTTACAGTGGCTGAAGCAAAGAGTTGGTTCAGAACTTCGCTAATCAAAAGTTTAAGAAGACTGAGTTATGTAATTAAAGCCTAATTGACCCACCGTCATCAACAAGGGCAAATAGTCCCTAAATGTGACAAGGAGTGGGTAAGTCTTTTTTCCGGGTATTTCGGTTGGATTTAACAGAGGCTTTCCATTTTGTTAGGTAAGGACGTGATGTTTGTGAAAACCATTCTCCGTTTGGGGGTCTTTTTATTTTCCTTTGAGACTTACTGCTCAACCTTAGCAACCATAAATGGGAAAGATATTTCAGTAAGCGAGTTTCGCCGTGCACTAAAGTCTTTAGGTTCTCATGGTTCTCTTGTTGCTAAGGATCTTGAATTAAGAGAAAGGTTTTTAGATCATCTCACTGAGGTGGAGCTTAAATCTCAAGTAGCGATGGCTCAAAACCTTGATAAAAGTGAAGAGTTCAAGCAAAGGCTTGCTCAGGCTAAAAAGCAAATCCTTGCGTCTCTTTTGACAGAGAGGTGGATGGCGGATCATATGAGTGATGAATCTTTGAGGGCTTATTTTGAGACGAATCATGAGATGTTTTATCGTCAGGAAGTAGAGGTTTCCCATATTTTGTTAAGAGATGAAGCTGACGCTTTTAAGGTACTTGGATTGGTGCAAAAAAATCCTACAAGTTTTCCAGCTTTAGTCCGAGAATATTCCATTTCTGATGCGGAGAGCCAAGGAAGAATAGGCTGGATTGTTAAAGGAAGCCAACCTATTCATTTCGAAAAAGCTGCTTTTACTACTGCAAAAGGAAATGTGTATCGCGATATTATAAAAACCACTTCAGGGTACCATATTATGAGGGTAGATGATGTGAAGTATTATCAAGATAAACAGTATGTATCATTGAAAAGTGACGTGAAGCATGCTCGAGCAAGAGATATGCAATATCAATTGTCTCAAGATCTGAAAAAGCAGGCGATAATATCTACCAACAGAAAAGCTTTAGAGAGCTATAGGTAAATTTTGGTGCTTATGTTGCCAGCTTTTGTCCTAAACTGTAGCCGAGAAAACAGAGGCCGATACAAAGGACTATAGTTAAGCCTAAGTAACTGAAACCAACAGTCGTTTTTTGACCCGTGAACAGGTTAACAAAATCTACTGCGAAGCTAGAATAAGTGGTTAAAGCTCCCAAGAAACCAGTGATAATGAATGCCTTTACCCCTGCTGACCAAAGGGGCCAGAAAGGAATAAATAGACCCGCAAGAAAGCAACCTAGCGCGTTGACTGTAAAAGTTCCTAACGGAAAGTTGTGAGTTAGCTGTTCTAATCCATGTTGAATTAGCCCACGAAGAATTGCTCCGATTGCTCCACCAAGAGCAACAAAAAACCACTGACTCATAATAGCGCACCTTGAGATTGTTCTATCGGATAAGCTAAGAATACAGTGATATGAATATAAATTAAACTTGAAAGGTGGGAAAGGTGGTGAGACCAGAGTATCTGGCCCCATTTTAAAGCTAAGCTTGGTTTGATTGCTTTTCTAACTGACCAAGCATTTTTTCTTGGAGCAGTTTTTTGTGAGCAGCAAGTTCAGCTTTCTTTCTTTCTCGATATAGCTTCTTCTTTAGAGCGATCTTTTCTTTGTTTTTTTCACGGTAAAGCTTAGTCTTCTTAGCTACTTCGTCTTTGTTCTTTTGATACCAAGATTTTGCGTAATCTGCGATTTTGTTTTTGTTTGCTTCTCGGTAATCTTTTGCACGATCTGCAATCTTATTTTTGTTTTTTTCTCTGTAAGACTTAGCGTAAGCAGCAATAGAGTCCTTGTTTTTCTCTCGGTAGTACTTACGTCGCATCGCAATTTTATCTTTATTTTTCTTATAGTACTCGCGAGCGTAAGCGATTTTTTCTTCCCTAGTCTTTCTCTTTCTCATAACTGCATCAGAACTCATGTCCTCTCCAGATGCTGTTTTTTGAATTTCATTTTCATTTACATAGTTTTTTTCGCTGATTTCCATGCTTTGTTCCATAATTTTATTTTCCTATCTACACATCATAAAAAACATAATCAAAAGTTACATGCTATGTTTAGCATCAAACGCAACAAGGAATAAAGAATAATCGTACAAAATATCTCTTAAATGAAAATTAATGGTAAAGATATTACCATTAGACCCCTGTACGACACACAAATTGGCTAAATTCTACCCAAAAAGATTCTTAAATTCTCGTTGAATTACGTTCCTTAAGGATTTCGATAATATTGATTTATAGGATAATTTCCACTCTTTATCATAGTTTGAGCTAAAAAAATGTTTACCTAATTCTTACTTATTAAATTAATTAGACAAAAAAATAACCCTTGCTAACAAAAACAAGGATTACAGAGAGAGGGTTTTATTAGGAATTATGTCTCTAACTATCATAATGCAACTCACGGACCAGTTGTCACTTCAGATTAAGTACATATGATTTTAATAGCTTAAATGTTCGACCAAAGTTATAGATTAGATCTCATTGATTACATTACTGTCGACTGTCTAAAGTGTCTACATTTTTGGTCAATGAGCCACCTTCATTAGAAGTTAGAATTTGGAAGTAATAAACTATGTTTTCACTTTGTTTCGGTGTCATTACTAGCAATACTAAGTACCTCCTAGGGAGTGCTTCTGGACTTTATCATATATTTTCGATATCTTATTGAAAGTGCAAAGGGTTAAAAAAATGCTGCCTGAGTGCTTAGGCTAATTGCTGATCCAAATTGGGTGGCCGTATTTACGAGGACACCACTATTGCGACAAGTTATACAAATTCTGATCCTTGCTGTTATCTGCGCTCATCCTTGTCATGTTTTGGCAGAAAATGACCAGAAACTGAAAAAGTTGACTGCAGGCCAAATTGCTCTACTAAGGTCACAGATTCAACAATATAAGATCGGCGATGATCCTTCAGATTTAGGCTCTTTCGCAATGCCCTTTTTAAAACATGATTTTAGTTCGTTTCAGGCTTCGAACTACCTGAAATCTTATCAAGCCCTCACCTATTTACTGGCTAGTCAGAATAAATCAATTTCCACAAATCAAAAGCAAAAATTTTTGCAGCAATCTTTAGGACTTTTAGATTCGGTTAGGTTTGAAACTAAAAAACAGAGTTTTGATTCGGACTATTGGCGTCGGCAGGTTATCGATGAATTGATAAATATCAGTTATTCTCAAGGAGCATATTTTAAGGTAATTAAATATGCTCAAATGCTTGCAAACAGGCCAGTTAACGATCAACATCTCTATTTAGTAGCAGTATCTTATTTCGAAACAAAACAATTAACAAGGTTTCAGCGTTTGATCCTGAAGCATCCTCATCTTTTAGAAAAAATAGAAGCTCAAGAAAATATTCAGAATCGAAAAATTTTCTATAATCTTAGGAAAAAACTTGCTTTGAAGCAGAAACTAAGATCTGAAAATAATAAGAGAAATAATTCAAGGAGTGTCGACAATAAAATACCCGAGTGGAGTGACTTTCTTGGCCAAACTGAAGAAAGCTATTTCGGAGATCATCTTCCAAGCTTTAGAAAATTTATCAGCCGTTATTTAGAAGCGTTGGAATCAAAGGATAAAATTAGTATTCATCGATCCTTTGTTGCTAAAATCGATGGTTCTTTAAAAAAATTACCTCCAGACTTGGTTTTATATTACATTAGAAAAATGTGGCAGCGTCAACATCTGGATAGAGCTATTAAAGCTAGTGATTTGTTTTTAAGTAGTTTTAAAGGTCATCCAGACTATTCTATTGTTGCTTATGATCTAGGTAGAATTTTAGAAGATCAAGGAAGTCATAAAAAGGCATTTAAAAGTCTTACTATTAATGAAAAATGGATTAGAGGAACCTCTCATGAAGAAAACTTAGATTTTAGAATGGCTTGGCTTGCCTACCTTAGTAAAAAAGAAAATGCGTCTAAGCTGTTTGAAAGCTATCTTAAAAAGTACCCAAGAGGGGATTATTATTCAGCCTGCTTCTACTTCTTAATAGTTTTGAAATCAAGAAATCATACCAATGTTAAAAGCATAAGAGATAGAGTAGTCAATTTTATTAGCCATGAGCCAATGAATTACTATAGCTTACGTCTACTAAAGGAGTGGCAACTCCCTAAGAATCTAGTTATGAATCAGTTGGGAGGATCAAAAAAACCAATCAATAATTATCATAAATCTAATCACATCTTTAGTCTTGGATTGAAAGATCAACATTTATGGGATTTGTATTTGGAACTTAGAGAATTTGGCCTTCATGAAGATGCATTCCTTGTTCTTTCTGAACTCTCTGAACGCCTTTCAAAAAGCCCAGAATGGTTTGCATATAGCCTTGGGCAAGCTAAACAATTTGAACATCCTTCTTTTGTAACGATAAAGGGACCTCAGGTTTTCTATAAGTTTGACGCTTTAAAGTCTTTCTTAAATTGGAGGGATATATATCCCTTGCTTTATCGAGAACAGATTGCAGACAGCATTAAAAAGCTAAATAGTCCTCTAAAATACGAATTTGTTGTTTCACTTATCAGGCAAGAAAGTGCATTTAATCCTGTAGCAATTTCAAGTGCTAATGCTAATGGATTAATGCAGATTATACCTAGTACTGCAAAAATACTGGCGAAAAAATTAAACCTAGATGAATATGATATATTTGAACCAGGCTTGAATATAAAGCTTGGAATTAGTCTTCTTAATCGATTGTTTTACAAATATGATGGAAGGATTGACTATATGCTTAGTGCCTATAATGCTGGTGATGCTGTAACTGATAGATGGATTAGGAGGCGAGGTGGCCTTAGTCAAATTCAATTCATCGAATCTATACCTTATAAAGAAACGCGAAACTATATCAAACTAATCTTTCGTAATATGGAATTCTATAAATTGATTTATAATGAAAAACTTTCGAGTACTGGGTGATGTTTGATCAGAAATTTACTCACCTTCATTAAACTTCCTTTTTAATTTATTTTTTTTATTTTTCCAAGTTTTTCATGAATAAATATAATTAAATGCTTAGTGAATACTCTAAGCTACTAGCGAATAGTTTATGCAAGTAATTGCTGTGTTTTCAGTTCCTGCTAATTTTTATGGTTCTTATCAATAATAACCCATGTGATTAAAGACTTAATGTTGATTATTTCTCGTGGATAGAGTACTAGAACGGTGTTGTTGGGTCTTTCATAAATAACACTTTCACTCGACCTCCTCTCCCCAAGACGTGGTATTAGGCTCCTTCTCGAAGGGAGAAGAGTAAGATGGCTCTTTGGGAAGCTTAGGTGGGTTTTCACAACTTTTAGATGAGGAATTTATGAGGAAAAAATATTTAAATTTTTGTATGACAATAAGTCTTGTATGTTTATTAACTGGGCAAGCTGTGGCTGGTGTTGGGACTACCTTATTTTTATCAGCTCATGCTATCGTGGGTTTAGTCGTTTTGGCAGGAGGAGGTTTTGATGTAGCCTGCGATGATGCTACAAAGGAACAGATAGCATCTAAAACATCTTATAATATTAAGAAGTACTTTGGTGTAGATGAGCACAAAGAAGATTCACCATTTATTAAGAATGTTAGACAGCTACTGATGAATCGTAACGCTGGATATTTTCTATTGCCAACAGAAGGTGGTGAAGAGAGCCTAATCTTTAGTGAATTGGCATTTGATCAGGCTAAAAAGATTGGGATTACTTTGGAAGAAATGGAAGATTATAATGATAACATAGAGGAGGTAAACGCTATACTAGAGACTGTCGCAATAAAAATAGAGCAAATTGTTGAGTTGGAAGGCCTCTATTCCAGTAATCTAAGTTATAAAGAAAGCTTGCGAGCCTGGATGGAATTGGGTGATTTATCTGAAATGGGATCATTACTTCAGACTTGTTCCAAGATTGCTGAATACCAACTAAATGATCTATAATTCCAACTTTGATTATGGATCCAAATTTGTCTATTTTAAGTATTGAGAGACTGTTTGAAAAATTTTAAATTCTTATGCTCCATAGTTTTGGTTTGTTCTTTTTTTTATGAAAAAATATGTGCTTCTCCTTCAAAAAAAATAGTATTAATTACTAATCTGGGGAGAAGTGAAGATGCTCTTGCTTTGAAGCTAGAAAATGAATTTTTCGCCTCAATTGACAGACGTGATAATGAATTTGAAACTTTCAGAAATATAGATCCTTATGATTTATATAAAGTAGTTAGTTCAAATAATATTGAAGGAATATTTCTATTTGCTCATATGAATAAATTAGCTAGTCGGCAGCTTAATTTATTCTCAAAAAAGGGCCTATTTATAAGCTACAACGGTAGAAATGATCGTGTTGATATTAAGCCTTTTTTTTATCAACTAAACCTTGGAATTAAGTTTGTAGCTTTATGTGGTTGTCACAGTGAAACACATGTTGAGATATTGAAAAAATACAGCGAATGTGAACAGCCATTGATTCAAACTTTTACGGGTTATGTAGATGCTTATTCAGGACTTAAGGAAGCGATAGAATTCTATAATAATGTAGATAAGAGCGAATGGGTGGGTGCTTGTGAAATTAGAAATCAAAAGGCTACCGAAGAAAAAGATGCTTATGTGAGTGTAACACGAACAATGCCAGAACTTACTGATGATTCTTATTTCCCAGCAATAAAAATCATACATAAGAATAAGATTGTAGCTATGTTCCCTGCTGGATATCCAGGGCAATCGCAAAAAATAAAGTTTGCTTTGCCTATTCCTCCTTACCTCCATTCGCAAGAAAGTTATTACAAATTTAGGGTGGACTCGGGAATTCTAGGCAGAACTGCGAAGCAAAATCTTGGGAATTTTATGTTTGAATCTTCACAGATCAAAGGAAAATGGACCAGATTTTCCAATGAATTTGGTGAACCATTTGGGGGCAGCGCTCATATTTACCAATTCTCCTTTAAATCATCATAAAGGTGAGTTTCATGGATTGCTTTTGGGCTTTATCGCTCTTACCCCACTTGGATAAAAATTCCTATCATAATTGATCTTATGCTAGTCAAACTACATTTTTATATTAAAAAATTACATTTACGCCATTTTTTTAATATATTGTATATAAATAAGTTTATCTTTAATTTAGAATTTATCCCAATATAGATTATTTTAAATATTAAAAAAATATTAATTTACCCGATAGTAAGACGGCAGGTTTTAATTTCTAAATAGTAAGTGAGGCTGTCATGAAGCTGCATTCATTTAATTTTTTGATGCTATGTAGTATCGGATTATTTATACAAGTAGTTTCTTGTTCTTCCGATCAGCAGCAGCTTACAGAGGAAGTTGCTTCTCAACAAGAAGGAGAGGAAGACTCTGAAGATTACCAAGAAGGAAATTCCCAAAACTCTGAAGACTATGATCAAGAAGAGAATGGTAACGAGAACTCTGACCAATATTCTGAGAATTCTAACCAGTACGATAATGGTAGCTATGAGAACAATGGCAATGAAGATCTTCAAGGTAACGAGTTCGGCAATTCAGTAGATGAGAACCTCGATGATCAATCTTTTGGAAATAATAACTATTCCGAAAATGATGACGATTTTTTCGACCAAGACCAAAACTATAGTGATACTCAAGATCAAGATCAATATGGAAATAGCTTCTCGCAAGGAAATTCATACGGAAATTCGAATGTGGCAACGAGTCTTGATCCCAGTAGCTCAGTCTCAGGTGATCAACGTTCTAACTTAGACGAATTTCGTCAGCATTTCTCAAGTTTTTTAGCGGGGCATGCGGAGGGAGTTTTTTATGTTGTGGTGCCACGGGGAAGTGTCCATCTAGGTCCAAATAGAAAGTTTGAAATTGTTGGCTACTTGAATCGTGGGGACTATGTCCATGCTTTAACTATTGAAAATAATTGGGTTAAAATTGGACGTTCACAGTATGTAAGCTTGCAGGATATTCGAAATGCAGGCTTGAAGACGCGGGGAATTGAAGTATATTATAAATCATTAGAGGAGCTAGTTCCGCCTGGTTATGATGCAGTCCAAGGTATGAATTCAGAAGATGACTTGGAAAATGAAAATCAGAATACTAATAACTATAATCAAAGCTTCAATCAAAATCAGGAAGATACCAACTCAAACATTAATTCGGACCAAACTAATGGTTCAAATCCCAATCAAAGTAATAACTCAGATTTTAGCCAAAATTATACTCAAGGTCAGAATGGCAATAGCCCAAACACCAACCAGAGCGAGAGTTATAATAATTCCAATGCTAACAAGAGCCAAAATTACAACAATAAAAATAGCGATGTAAATTATTGAAACTCTCGAGCCCTCCTTTTTAAGCGGAGTGCTAGTTGCCCCTCGAAAGAAGTGGAGCAAGAATCCTCTTCCTGAAAATTTCAGTAGTTTTACTTCTAAAGATCTTTTCTTAGTGCTAAATATGATGAGTAAGTCTTTTTATTCGTAACAGTTATTATTGGAGCGAAAAGTCATGGTTGATAGTGTCTATGCTTTTGAGGCAAAATCTATTAATGGAGAGAAATTAGATTTAGCCCAATTTAAAGGAAAGGCTCTGCTAATAGTTAACACTGCAAGTAATTGTGGGTTTACCTCGCAATACAAGGGGCTAGAAGATCTTTTTCAAGAATACAGTGAACGTGATTTTGTAGTGTTGGGCTTTCCGTGTAACCAATTTGGGGCGCAAGAGCCTAATAACAATGAAGAAATTGGTGAGTTCTGTCGCTTAAACTATGGTGTTAGTTTTCCTATGTTCCAAAAAGTCGAAGTAAATGGGGAGGGTGCTCACCCTCTTTTCAAATATCTTTGTGAGAAAGCGCCAGGAGTATTTGGCAGTAAAGCGATCAAATGGAACTTTACAAAGTTTCTTGTAAATAATCAGGGTGTTCCAATCAAAAGGTTTGCCCCTAAAGATAGCCCTGATAAAATTGCAGGAGAAATTGAACAATACCTCAATTAGACTTGATTAAGTGAGATTTGGGCTCGATACTTCGTTGATTTTTGAATTTTACTCCTCGAGACCATTTTTTTAGAAAAAAATACCATTTTCTTACCATCATCTTACGATGAAACAATTAAAAAAAATATCATAATATCAGTAGAGTATAACAACTGATCCGGTAGCTTTTAACCAAAATTAAAAAAATAAGAAAGTACTCAAGTTTTCTTGGCATTTTGAAGATATATAGATATGTAAGTAAAAAATTCACTTGCCTATGTTTAATTGATTCTTTGAGCTATGGTGGGATTATGAAAGATCACAAAAACGATACTGATTCAGAAGAAAAGAAATCAAGTGATGATGCATCTAAAAAGTATAAGGTGCTATTGGTAGATGATAACTATGAGTTTTACCAGATTGTGCAGTTGTCTTTAGGTGAATTTCTTGAGATTGACTATGCAGGAGATGGATTTACGGCCTTCCAGATGGTAAAACGTAATACTTATGATGTTGTTATCTGTGACATTCTTATGCCTTTAATAAATGGTTTGGCTCTTCTTCATGAATTTAAGAAAAAGCAGATAGCTATTCCTTTTCTTTTTGTAACAGGAAATGCTAATGATAAAGTTATTCGTGAAGCTTTTCATGCTGGAGCATATAATCTTATCGAAAAACCCTTCGATAAAGAAGATCTCCTTGAAAAAGTCGAGAACGCTGTAAAACTACATAAATCTGAAAGAACTGGTGAAATCACTGATCAGGATCGTGCCTATATTTACAATACCCTGAAAATGTATTATTACGATGTAGAAAAAATAATTCGCTCTATTCATACCGCAAATATGCCTGTTTCTGCAATTCATCAAGAATTGGAAAAGAAAGTTAGGACAGGTAAATGTATTTTTGATGACCTACATGGCTTAAGGTTCTATAAAAACGTTAACTGACCCATTTGTATTATTATATAACTTGGGCAGAATACCGCATCCATAGGCTGGATTCTATCCAAGGTTTCTTCTGTATTTTCAGTGCCTACAAAACTTTATGCTGAAATTGCCGCTTGGTTAACTATTTATTTCAAATTTTATTCTATCCAATTACATTAGCTTTTCGGTTAAAATTAGATTCAATAAATTCGAAAGGCTTTACCCATGAAGTGGATTTTTTTTATAGCTACGCTATTTTCTAGTGAATATTCATATGCATCATATCCAGAAGTAGAAAGGCTAGATCAAGGAGGCTATAGATATATTCTTGGGGTTTTTGCTGCAAGAGAAAGTAGGTCGGACCTACATAAACTTGCAAGGGATGCAAATTTCATGATATTTAATATTCACCATACTTCAACCTTAGATAAAAGAAATAATTGTTTAAGGGATGTTTACTTTCTAAAGCTAGAATCTAAGGGATTTGTTTGGTATAAAGCAAAAAAAGCACCCATCCCTCATTTTGTTTATGATTATTTTTTTCTAAAAAATAAAAAATACCTCCAAAAGAAAAGTGGAAAATCTCTTAGGAGAAGAATGAAAATTCATGACGGTATCACCTTTCTGAATGACCCAGAATTAGTATCTAAGGTGTCAAATAAGAAAGATTTTGCCTTTGCTATGCAGGCCGCAAATTTGAATCATCCTGCTACTTATGAATTCAATGAAAAAAATCTGTTAAAACTTATAGAACGAAATGACTTAGTTTTTGTGAAACCGATATATGGTAGTGGTGGCAAAGGAATATTCATCGTCGAAAAGTTAGAAGAAGACCGATTTAATCTGACTATAAATATCCCGAAAACTGCTGAGATACTCGAGCACGGTATTTATGAACCGATATCTGAGTTTTCAACTTTTTATAAGGTTCACTTCGAAAAACTAGATCACGTTGGTATGTTCTCTATTATACAGTCTATTGCTCGAACTATATTTAATTACTCTATTGGCGATTATATCGTACAACAGGGAATTTATAGTTCTACCTTGGCAGGCAGAAAGTTTGACCTTAGAATAACTACCCAAAGAAATAGGGGAAATCAAGTACAAGTTACAGGGTCACTATTAAGGGTAGGTGGGAATATTAGCCAAGGAGGGTATTTTGCTAAATCTAGTTTAATTGCTGAGTTTGCAGGGGATCAGTCTGAAATATTATTGGATACTGCACGAACATTGGCAATAGCATCCCACAAAGCTATTGAACAGCTCCTTCCTGGAAAATCGCTTGCAGAGCTTGGAATAGATATTATTTTCGATGGTAAAGGTGTTCCAGTAGTAATTGAGGCTAATGCGAAACCTGGCTATATCAGTATACTTAAGCATTATGAACAACAATTTACTGGAATAGAGCCTAATGGTGTTTTTAAAGTGTTAAATGCTATGGATCAACTGAGAAATGCTACTCTCTTAGACTATACTGTATTTTTAGATGAAAACCTCCGAAACTCTCTACAAGAGTCTTCATTTTCCTCTCTTTTTTAGGATTTAGTTATTTATTCTCTTTAAAGAGGACTTGTTGATATCGGGCTAACATCAGCAAGCCATTATTTAGAATCTTTTTTTGGACTTTTTAATTTTTAGAGGGCTTTCTCTTTTTTGGTTAAAATGTCTTTTTTCCTTCCAATGTTGCCTTACTTGCGTAGTAAGCTCACTTAACATTGGCAGACTATTGTCAAAAAAGGATAGATTAAGTTCGACCACATTACCATAAACAAGAGTTTGCTCAAGGTAACATTCAATCATGATTGGATCTGTGATGAGATCACTTTCAATCTGAACCATGCAGTTTTGGAATGATTCCATGAGGTATTGCCATTCTGCGGGCAAGTTTTCTTTTTCGAGAGCGCTGAGATCAATGATAGCATTCATGCCAAGTTCGTTGATAGACCTTCCTTTGGCTGATACCACAAGTTGACACATACCTAGGGAAAGTAATACTCGAACATTTGCATTTAGAGGATAATGATTTAAATCGATTTCAGACATATCTCTTACCTACTGCATTACACCCGTATTTGTTATAAATTTGATATCACAGGGAGCGACTCATTTTATGAGGTGCTGCATGCAAGATTTATCAAAAAAGTTGAGGTTGTTTTGCTAGCTGAAAGTCAAAGAAACTGGGTATTTCAACTAGAAAAATGGTTTGCGTGTGAAATCGTGATAAGCTTCAATAAATCGCAGAGTACCTGTTTCAGACCTCATAACCATAGAATGGGTGGTGGCTCCACCTCCTCTGAATTTAACCCCTTTTAGCATTGAGCCATCTGTGACTCCGGTAGCACAAAACATTACGTGCCCGTTCGCTAGTTCATCTCGCATGTAGACTTTGTCGAGGTCACTAATACCCATGGTTTTAGCTCGGCTTTTCTGGTTTTCAGTTCTAAATTTTAGTCGGCCTTGTAAGCTTCCACCAATGCACTTTAATGCAGCAGCAGCAATGACTCCCTCAGGTGCTCCACCTTCTCCCATGAGAATATCTACTCCTGTATCAGGCATCCCAGCCGCAATAGCAGCTTGAACATCGCCATCACCTATCATCCAGATGCGTGCTCCTGTCTCTCGTACTTCTCTGATCAGCTCCTCATGGCGAGGTCGATCGAGAAGAGTAACCGTTAAATCACAGACGTTACATTTTTTTGCTTTTGCCACATTCTTTAGATTTTCAGTAGCGCTTGCTGTTAAGTCAATCGCATTCGCAGCCTCGGGGCCAACTGCTATTTTCTCCATATAAACATCAGGCGCATGAAGAAAGTTTCCTTCTGTAGCTATTGCGATAACTGAAAGGGCGTTTGGTCCGCCATTTGCGGTGATGGTTGTACCTTCCAGTGGGTCAACTGCAAGGTCTAATTTGGGGCCATCCCCTCGCCCAACTTTTTCACCTATATAAAGCATAGGAGCTTCGTCGCGCTCCCCTTCACCTATTTTTACAGTCCCATCAAAATATATGGAATCAAAGGCCTTTCTCATCGCTTCTACAGCCGCATGATCTGCGGCTTTTTCATTACCACGTCCCATGAATCTTGAGGAAGCTAAGGCAGCAGCCTCACTTACGCGCGCGAACTCTAATGCAAAATTTCGATCCAACGCCTTGACCCTCCGAAAATTGAAGACTCTAAATGGCCACATTCGTGCGATTCGAATTTTATGGCTAATCTTCATAAGATATCAATAGTCAAAATTATTTTCTATAATTATATAACTTCTTACAAATAGCTAGAGAGCCAGATTCAATCGCGAATAAAATAAAGATTACAGAATTTGGCTTGAACCTCTATAACAGTATTGCTTTTTACCTGATGTTTGTTCCAGTGAAAAAGCTTCACTGGATTTCAAGGGATTGGACAGAAACCAAGCAGCTTTTATTTTTTGAGTGTTTGAATTTGAAGGCGTTTTCGGAGCAACTCTATGAGATATCGCAATGTATGTATCGAATCAACCGGACATTTTTTACCTGAGCAGGAGTTAACTTCCGAGGAAATTGAGACCAGGTTAAAGCCATTGTGGGACAGATATTCATTGCAGACAGGGTATTTAGAGTTACTCACTGGGATTCGGTCCCGCAGAGTTTGGCCTGTTGGCACAAAACCTTCATCTGTTGCCTCGCAAGCTGGAAGAAAATCTTTGGTTAAGGCAGGAGTTGCTCCGGAAGAGGTCGACCTCGTGATGCATACCGGGGTTTGTCGCGATGCATCGGAGCCCTCCACAGCAAATGTGGTTCATCACGAGTTAAACTTGCCTCCTCACTGCATGGCATTTGATCTTTCAAATGCATGTCTAGGTTTTTTAAATGGTCTGACGGTTGCGGCAAATATGATAGAGCTTGGCCAGATCAAAACTGCCCTTGTTGTCTCTGGCGAAAACTCAGCGCCAATTTACGAAGTTACGATCAAAGCCCTACTTGAAAACCAGGAAGGAGCTAACATCCGCGAGTCTATGGCTAGCTTGACTCTTGGCTCGGGTGCTGTTGCATTTGTATTGCAGCATAAGGATATAAGCCGAAGCCAGCACTATCTTTTGGGAGGGGTCTCCCAAACTGATAATGATGCTTATGATCTATGTGAAGGTCATGGAGATTGCTACCATCAGACGATGGTGACAAATACTAGTGGGTTAATGAAATCTGGTTTAGCTCTTTCGCAGGTAACTTGGGAATATTTTAAGCAACATTTGGGATGGGATAACAGCACCCCCGATTATATTTTTAACCATCAGGTTAGTCGTTCACATCAATCCAAAGTTTTTAATTTGCTTGGGCTTGATGAAAGAAAAGCTTTTTTCGATATGCAGACCTTAGGGAACACCGGCACAGTAGCAACCCCACTTTCATTATCCTTGCAGGAAGAAAAAGGCACTTTTAAGAGTGGTGATCTTCTGGCACTACTAGGTATTGGCTCTGGTCTCAACTGTATGATGCTAGGAGTTCAGTGGTGAATCCTCAAACTTCAGATGAATTCCTACCTTTTCAAGCCCGGTCATTCTTGCTAGATGGTGGAGAAAGTGCACATGATTACCGTCTCAATTACATTGATGAAGGTAAAGGAAAGGCACTTATTTGTGTTCACGGCAACCCTACTTGGTCTTTTTATTTTCGCAACGTGATTGAGCATTTTCGCGAGAAGATGCGGGTCGTAGCATTCGATCATCTTGGATGTGGTTTGTCAGATCACCCTCAAGATTATTCCTATACTCTCAGCAATCATATTAAAAATTTCGAGGCTTTAATAGAAGGTTTAAATATTGATAAAGTCTCCTTGTTACTTCATGATTGGGGAGGAGCAATTGGTTTAGGTTTTGCTGTGAAGCATCCTGAAAAGGTTGAAAATGTTATTGTCATGAATTCTGCAGCTTTCTTATCTAGAGATATTCCGAAACGTATCAGTGCATGTAAAACTCCTGTTGTGGGTGAGATGCTTATGCGAAGGTTTAATGCTTTTGCACTGGCAGCTTCATTTATGGCTACAGGTAAGGGCTTAGATCCAAAAGTAAAAAAAGGCCTTTTGTTCCCCTATAACAATTATCGTAATCGGATTGGAATAGCACGGTTTGTTCAAGATATACCTTATTTTTCAAGCCATCCAAGCTATGAAACTGTGAGGTCAATTGAGTTAGGCCTTGGGAATTTGCAGGCTCCAATGCAGCTCCTATGGGGAGCTAAGGACTTTTGCTTTCATCTAGGTTTTTTGGAAAAGTGGAAAACTCTTTTCCCTAGAGCCAAGTCCATTGTATTCCCTGAAGGGGGGCATTATTTACTCGAAGATGAGACGCAAGCTGTGCTTGCTGCAATGGAGAGGTTTTTAGTTAAAGATGAATATTGTAGAACTCATTAAGATTCAGGCAAAAAAGAACCCATATAAGAAAGCAGTTATTTTTCCTAATGGCAGAGACCTGTACCGACGATATACTTATACCCATTATACCTACCAAGCTATAGAGAAAGATGCGGAAGCACTTGCATATAGCTTTCAACAGCTAGGGGTCAAGAAAGGAACCCTAGTCTTGCTTTTTCTCAAACCATCCTTGGAATTCCCTCTCGTTGTATTTGCTCTGTTTAAGATTGGAGCAATTCCGATTATGATTGACCCTGGTATGGGTAAGAAGAATTTATTGACAGCAATTGCTGAAGTTAAGCCACAATTGCTCATTGCCGAACCAGTAGTTCATGTTATGAGAAGATTCTATCCTGAACAGTTTAAGTCTATAAAAAATACCATTACTACCGGTCGTTTCGGTATTTCTGCTAGTAGCCTTAGAAATCTTCTCAAAAAAGGCCGGAAACTTGCTGTATACCCTTTTCCAACGTTTTCAGCTACGGCAGATGATCTTGCTGCAATACTATTTACCTCTGGGGGAACTGGTAAGCCCAAGGGGGTATGCTATACACATGGAATTTTTGCTACTCAAGTTAGACTCCTTAAACAATTATTCTGTATGAGTGAGCAAGATGTTGATATGCCGGGTTTTCCCTTATTTTGTTTGATGACTATGGCAATGGGTGTGACTAGTGTTATCCCTCCTATGAATCCGAGTAAGCCGGTACAGTGTGATCCTCGAAAGTTGTTTGAAGCAATTAATGATCAAGGGGTGACGACAATGGGAGGTTCACCCGCAATTTGGGAGAGACTTGCTGGGTACTGTAAACAAAAGAATTTGAACCTTCCATCAGTAAAACATTTGATGATGTTTGGTGCGCCTGTACCTCCAGGGATATTAGCAGATTTTCGCCAAATTTTGATTAATGGTCAGACTTATACCCCTTATGGGGCAACTGAATGTTTGCCAGTTACAAGTATTAGTGGAAATGATGTGATCGAGGATACCTTGAACGCCTCCAAACAGGGAAAGGGAACTTGTGTTGGATTTCCAGCTCCTGAGACGGAGGTTAAGGTTGTCGCTCAGACTTCTCAAATCATCAAGAGTCTTAGTGATTGTAAAGAACTAGGCCCTGGAGAGATTGGTGAGATCATCGTGGCAGGAAATCAGGTAACTCCACAGTACTATGGCCTCAAACAGCAAACAGCTTTTGCGAAAATAGAGGATAAAAAAAATGGGCGTCTTTGGCATCGAATGGGTGATCTGGGGTATTTTGATCCTCAAGGGATGCTTTGGTTTTGTGGTCGTAAAGCTCATCAGATAGAGAGCGAATCATTACCCTTTTATTCGATTCCATGTGAAGCGATTTTCAACCTACACCCGGAGATAAAACGAACAGCTTTAATAAGCATTGGAGCAAAAGGTGTAAGTACTATACCGGCGCTTGTAATAGAAAGAAAAGACCATAAATGCAATCTAAGAAGTAAAAAAAGACGTTTGTTTAAGGACGAACTTTTGAGCTTAGCTAAATCTTATAAGCACACTGAGGCTATAGATACATTCTTTCTCCATAAGAGCTTTCCCGTGGACCCAAGGCATAATATTAAAATCGATCGCAGTGCTCTTGGAGAGCACTTTATTCAACATCAGGAATTAAGCTTGTGAACGCAGAGACTGGATCAAAGATTTTACTAACAGGTGGTGGTGGTTTTTTAGGTCGCTATATTGCAAAAAATCTCGTTGAGCGAGGTTATAAGGTTATTAGTTTTTCGAGGAAAAAGTACTCTTTTCTTGAGGAGCTTGGTATTGAATCTTACCAAGGAGACTTAAGGAACGTAAACCAACTCATGGAAGCTGGAGCAGGTTGCACCAGCTTCATACACACTGCTGCTTTAGCTGGAATTTGGGGTAGGCAAAAGGATTATTTGGATACCAATTTCGAAGGGACTCGCAACGTGATTGAGGCTGCCAGGCAGCTAAAAATTAGGCAATTGATTTACACCAGTTCTCCTAGTGTTGCCTTCGAGGGTCGTGATATTCAAGGATTGAGCGAGAGTATTCCATACGCTAAAAAGTTTTTTTGTTCATACTCCTACTCAAAAAAACTAGCAGAAGAAGCCGTGTTGGCGGCCAATTCACCTGAAATGCAAACTTTGGCTTTGAGACCTCATCTCATATGGGGCCCTGATGATCCACATTTTCTTCCGAGGCTGTTGCAGCAATCAAGGCAAGGACGTCTTTTTCGGGTAGGTCACCAAGGGAATATGGTGGACGTAATTTATGTTGAGAATGCAGCTGCTGCTCATACAGACGCTTTGAAAGCTATGCAGGCAAATAAAAAATTAGGTGGAAAAGCTTATTTTCTGGGTCAAGAAAAGCCGGTAAAACTTTGGAAATTTATTGACCAGCTGCTTGTTGCCGGAGGACAAAAGCCACTGAGATCAACAAGAATTCCGTTTCCATTTGCTTTCGCTTTAGGCTGTCTGTTTGAGTTACTTTACAATGGGATTGGATCTTTTCATCGTGACCCTCCGATGACTAGGTTTTTAGCCTTACAACTTAGTAAATCCCACTATTTCAACCATGATAGGGCAAAACGCGATTTTGCTTATAAAGTAAGTATTTCGACTGAAGAGGGTCTGCGTAAATTAAAACAGTCTTTTAACTGATTTCCTAAAGGCCTACAGAGGCGAATCAAATAAAGAATTCTATCCATAATGCTTGCTAAAATTAAAATACTTTCTTGCTGCACCTTGACTTGAGTGGATAGAGACTTATGTTTTAGGTGTGAAGGTCTTTCCTCAACTAGCTACCTGAACAAACTCCACACATTGCCACCTCTTTGCCCGCCTCTCCCTTCCTAGGGAGCTACTGAATCGCAAATTTAGGTTTTTTGTTTTCTCCTAGACTCGCAAAAATTCTTTACAACTGAATTGACCCCAAAAGTTATTGGACAGTTTAAATCATTCAAAGGAAAATTTTTTCTGCTGATAGGATTGTCTTCAAGATTTATAAATTCAAGAAATTCTAAATTTGACAATGGAAGCAATGTTTTAACTTTATTGCCTTTTAGTCCAACTTTCATGAGCCTGCTTAGTTTTTCTAGAGGTTCTATTGATATAATTTTATTCGTACTTAGATTAATTTGAGCAATATTAACTAAATTCGCTAGTGGTGATAAATCTGAAATATTATTTTTGTCCAATCTTAAAACTACAAGTTCTCTTAATTTTGAAAGATGTTGTATTTTAGTTATATTATTTTGATCTAGACGTAAAACCCGTAGCTTGACTAGTTTAGACAATGGATATAAATCGTAGATTTTGTTGCCATCTAATCTTAAAATTGTTAAGTGAGTTAAACCCATAAGAGGGTAAATGTCTACAATCCCGAGTCCATCTAGGTGTAAACCAGTTTGGGCCTTTAATTCGGCTTCCGCTTCGCTACAATTTTGTTTTCCTGTTTCATTTTTTATTACCGTGATAGTTAATTTAGTCGACTTGGGAAGTTTCTTCTCTTCTATGCAATATTGCTTAAACTTCTTTAGAGAACAGCCTGATGATTTGCTCCAATACCATCTAAATCCCTTGGATAAACAGGATTTTTCTCCCTTGCTAATTACAGTTACAGGGCCCTTTTTTGATGCCTGGTAAAATTCTTTATGTGTGCAAGATACTACAAGAGACAACAAAAGATGAACTATTAAAAAATTGGGAGTGAAATTTAGCATATTTGTAGTCCTTAAATATCTGGATAGTAAAATACCTATTGGTATATCTTATTGTTTTGATGTTTTGATCAACCACCTTAAAAGCGTTTAAGAAAATGAAATAATGATTATTTGGCAAAAAAAATTATGATAAACACCACTTAATATGTACTTGTTTTTTTAAATTATATCATATTTTTAAAAATTTTATATTTTCTTTAAATTAGCATGTGATTTCTAAAAAGTACTAGTATTTCGATCAAAAAATTTACCCAGTATAAAATATAAGAATTCAATTATTCTTAAATATACTTTGATTTTGTGAAATAAAATTCCTTTTGCATATAGAGAGATCCTCTCAATTTTCGATTTCTTGTTTATTTATCTTGCCAAGATCGGCACTTATGATATAAACACATGTAGAGATATAACGAATAGGATTGATATTAATTGGTAGCTCTACCATTAGTCAAAAAGATACATTTTTTAGCGTATTTATTACGGTTTTTGGTGTATAAAAAGGTAGGATATTTAATTGATATTTATTCTAATCAAGTAAATTTTTATTGCTTGTGCTTAGGTTGTGAGAAAAGCGAATTTAACAGCAACTAATGAGTTGTCTTGTTCGTGCTTAATTAAAGGTTTTTTTAATCAAGTTGTTGAACACCTAATTTCGCTAGCAGTTTTTTCTTGATTATCATTGAAAGTGTCGTTAATTAAAGTCTCATGCAATCAATGGGATAAGGGTAAGTACAATTGTAGCAGATTGAAGGTTTATCCATAATCGTTTGAGTAGCTACGAAAAGAATGTTCAAAAACTATCTTGAACTTTGTTCTTTCAAGATGAGAAAGGCACAAAATTTCAAGATAGTAGAAAAGAGAGGTCTCTCATGGCTTGCAGGGCCATGAGATGTTTGATACACAGTTTACCGCGGGATCGCGATCCCTGCGGAACTATTTGAACTAAGGAATGAGAGACTATGGAAGAAACACAACAAAATAGCCATGTTGTAGAAGGCGGAACACCTGTTGCTGTCGTAAACAGCGTAGGTGCAGAAAGTATTAATCCGGGATCTGAGGAACAGGTAGCGCCAGAGTATGTTGCTCCCAAGGGATACCTTCCTTTTGTAGAAGCGAGAAAGTTTGCCGTTTCTCTAAATTTAAAAACCCGAAAGGAATGGCGTTCTTATGTCAAAGGTGAAATGCCTCATATGACTCCTAAGCCAGCCAATATTCCTGCTCACCCCGATGGGATTTATAAGGTCAAAGGATGGCAGGGCTGGAAGTTTTGGCTTGGTACCGCTGATGTTGGCTTACCTCAGCGCCCTCAGCTTCAGCAGTAATACAGAGCAGAAATCTACTTCTGCTCCTCTCCTCCTCTCCAAAATTCAAACGAGCTTAGAAGGCAAGCATGGCTTACTCGTAGGTCTTTTTCTCCAAGCTAAGAGGAACCCTTAGTTTACCCGTTGATGTACCCATCTTTCAAAGCCTCCTTTTAGGGGAGGATAAGTAATCCTCGAGGAGTGAGTATTTCTAAATTTTTGGTTGGTTTGCCAAATTTTTCATTAGATGCCTTATAGTTTTTGAAAAACCCACAAATATTAGTTTGGTGACTTTTTCAAAAAAGTGTTTATGGTTGAGCTATTTTTGATTAAAGATCTTCTTCCATTATCAATTCATCAGTTATCGTTGGGTCGGAAGGATCTTGTAATTTTGAGCCTTCGTTGGGGTTTGCGGAAGAGCTTACTTTTGAAACTTTATTCGATGGCTTGTTTTTTTTAACTGTTGATTGCTCGGGCTTTGGGTGTGCTTGGTAAGGTCCGAATAAGCGTAATGGTTGCCATGCATTATCTTGACTGTCAGTAGGAACATAAACAACTGACTTCACGCTACTTCCTAGTGCAAATAAGTCTTGGTACGTCTCCCCGGTAGATGCAATATCGGTGGTTTGCCAAACTTCAAAATCGTCTCTTTTACTTGTTCTCAAAATCAGGCCGCGTGGCAGATCGATGAGTAAAGGGGTACTTAATTTTGTATTGTACGACAGAGGCCATTCTTTACTGGCAATCACTTTGAGGTCAAGGGGGTCGAGGCTGCTCTTATAGTCTTGGGTCTCAAGAATATTTTTTGCAAAGTCGGTCCACATTGGTAGGGCGCCTGAACCACCATAAATTCTCTGTCTGCCCCTACGCATGACCTTGTTAAAGTCATATCCAACATATGCGGATATCACATAGCTATTTTGTCTGTCTAGGGCTTCTCCGTACCTTGTAGGGTAGGGTATAAATCCGGCAAAGTAGCTGGTCATATAATCATTTGTAGTACCCGTTTTACCAAACGCTGGAATTCGGACTCGCTTTTCATCTTTTCTGCTCTTAGGTTTTTGCTCTCCCTCTTCCTCACTATTCATCGTGATATAAAGTTCGCCTCGCGCTCGACGACCAGTTCCATGTGTGATCGTTTTTCTAAGAATTTCGCCCATTTGGAGGGCGAATACCGGTTCAACTAACTGGTGCTCCTCGGCTACAGGTTGGTATAAGACCTGGCCGGAACGGTCTTCAATACGCCTTATGAAATTAATTTGATTGTCTGGTCCTTCCTTATAAAAACGGTAGGTTTTTCCAGAGATAAAGGTTTGGTAGAGCTTAGCTACTTCGCTCGCAGAGATGTCATTGGATCCGAGAGGAAAAGATAAAACAGGTTCGAGTTTTGAATAAACGCCTGCTGCTTCGCTTAGTTTTACCACATAATGGAGGCCTAATCCGATTCTAAAATCGTGATGTTGGAAATAGCGACCCAAGAGGTAGGGGTCTTGACTTGACATGGCTGATCGGGTTCTTTGTTCGACAGCCTCTTCAAGTGCGCTAAAAATTTGCGCGTCTAAATAGCCAGCAAGTTTAACATCATCTCGGTTTATTCCAGCTGAATTCAATGAGCCGTAGGTGCTTTCTCCGCCCCAAATTGCCTGTACATCAAGGATATTTAGAGGGCGGCCTCCTATCACTTGGATTGGAATTTCATTTACGATATCAATTTCATTCTCCTCCTCCAGGAGAGGGAGGTAACCCAATTCAGGTTTCATACTTGGGCTTGACTGTACTCTGAAACGATCGATTAAAGTTCTAATCCTTGGTTCGTTAAAAGATTTTTCGAGGCCATGGTTTTGGATGGACATTTGTATGTTTTCCCAGTCTTGCCTTAACATCGCACGAAGAATCTTCATTCGTTGAAAATTATTGGTAAGCAACCGTAATCGTGTCTTTATTTCGTGCTCTGGGATCTCTTTCGGGTCAGAGTTTCTTAGTACTACCGACTCTGCCAAATATCCAGTACCGTACCACATGAGTTTCAAGCGGCTTAGTAGAGATTGCTTGCCTGCAAAGATAAGGTCCGGTGCAATGTCATCAATGGCGTTTGAGAGCTGAAATGCTTTAATACCTTCATTGTCAAGTGATACACCAGTTTCCCGCGATACCCGGTAGTGATAATCTCTTGAGCTTTCTCCTTGTTGGGGCATAAGGCCTAAGCTATCCAACAACTGTTTGAACTGTTCGAAATTTATTTTTTCCAAAAGCCTTGAGCCTAGAGCAACGGAAGCGAGATTTTCTGACATAATACCTGCCCACATCATTGAGGTGCTTTGATAGGGGCTTTTGTGGTCAGGTCGAGGGTAATAGAATTGTCCTTGATATGGAAAAATCTGGCGAACATTTTCGATCCTATCTAGCATTGACCAACCTAACTGCAGCGCAGCAAAATAGATCGGGGCTTTGAAAAGGGACCCTGGCTGTCTTTTTGCGTACATGGCACGATTAAAACCCAGAGTGTCGAAACCAGAAACGACTGCTCTTACCTCCCCCTTATCAAGAGCAATCATTCCGCCGCTGATTTTCGGCCTTTTTTGCAGTTCTAGGACAGCTTCATTGTTTTCTTTGTTATAATCCATGACTTGAACGAAGAGGATGTCCCCGGGTCGAATCTGTTTGATAATTTCCTTTAAATAAAAGTTGTGGCCCTTGCCTACTGCAAGGTCTAGTAGTTTGGCATAGCGTACTAGTGATTCATTAGGTATCGTGCCTACAGGCAATCCAAAAGAAACCTTTATTTTAAAGTCGTTGATATTGCTACCTTCGACCGCAATCACTTTCCCATACTCAAAGCGATTAACTTTTAAATCTCGTTTAGGTTTGTAGCGTTCAGGTGGCTCAGGTTTGAATCCAGACAAAATAGTTTCGAGTCTAGATAAGTTTTTCCTCATTGCTAACTGTGCACTTTTCTGCATTTCTGAGTCTATGGTGGTATAGACTTTCATACCTGCAATATTAAGTTCATCTGGGTTTTTGATACCTAGTGCCTCGAGAACTTCTGGCTTTTCGAGTTGAGTGCGTACCAACTCTACTAAGGCAACTTCTGCAGTTCTAAATTCTCCCTTATTAAAAGGGATATCAGCACTTATCGCTTCTTCGTATTCTTCCGAAGAAATCCAGTTTTGTTCAAACATTCTTCCTAAGACATAGTTTTTCCGTTCATGGGCATACTCTTTTGCTTTTTGCCGTGTCTTTTTTGTGTATTTAATAAATGGGTTGTACTTGCCAGGGCCTTTCACTGAACCTGCGATAAAAGCAGCCTCGACTAAGTTTAAATCCATTACATCTTTATTGAAATAATAGCGTGCTGCTATTCCGACTCCATTGCCATTTCCTGCCACATGAAACTGATTTAGGTAAAACTCAAGAATCTGGCGTTTTTCATATAAGCGTTCAAGCTGGAGAGCCTTAATCATTTCACGGAATTTTCGAGAAAATGACGCTTCCCAATCATCAATAATGTTCTTAACTGTCTGTTGGGTTATGGTTGAGCCTCCGCGTCTAAATCGACCTCCGCTTAAAATTCCTTCGGCTGCTGCTTTGCCTATGGCGAGAGGGTCTATACCAAAGTGCTCGTAAAAATTCTTGTCTTCTGCTGCAACGATTGCGTTGATCATATGAGCAGGCATTTCTTCGACAGGAACATAGCGTCTATGGCGAGACTCGAAAATACTGCCGATTCTTGTGTTTTCATCAAGATAATATAGGGTTGTTTCTTCTTTTATTTTTGCAAGGATGGTGCTTTTCTGCAGTTCTGTGTGGTCGCCGTATATCACCTGCCAAACAACCACACCAAGCATTCCAAATGCACCAGAAATCCCCAACACTGCCAGAAAGGCTGCGCTGATAAAAGAAAGCCTAAGGAATCTAACAATTCTTGACATAAATTACAGTCTCCTTTTGAGGCATTAATTAAGCATCAAGCCATAACAATTACAATCATTAACTTAACGCCAAATATGCTTCCCCTGTTGCCGTTTTCCATGATGGGCAGTATGTACCCTGTTGCCATGAAGACAAATGAGCTAGAATTTTTTATAGGTTACCGTATTTCTCTCGAAGCTATACAACTGTCTTAAAATAAAGTAAAAAAAAGTGCAGCTAATGCATGCGCCTTTGAAAAAAATTTTAATTTTGCTGATCCTTTGTCACTTCCTATTAGACCATATTTGTCAATTGGAAGCTAAAGTTCTGCAATCTTTTTCCCAAATTGCAGAGCGCTCCATACCTGGTGTTGTGAATATTCGTACTAAAACTTATGTCAGGAAAGAGCCAGCCCTAGATCTTTATCAATTTTTTTTGAATGGTAGAGTTCCCCAGGGAGGGAGCACAACTTCCTTAGGCTCGGGAGTCATAATTAATCGCCAAGGCCATATTGTGACCAATTATCATGTTATTAAAGATGCGAATAAAATCGAGGTTTTATTCGCCCATAATAAACTGATAACCCAAGCCGAGGTTGTAGGCAGTGACCGTAAAACTGATCTTGCTCTTCTCAAGGTTAAGGTGAAACATGCCATAACTCCTCTCACTTGGGGAGATAGTAACTCGCTAAAAATTGGAGATGTTGTTCTCGCAATAGGAAATCCCTTTGGATATTCTCATACTGTTACAAGTGGTATCATCTCCGCAAAAGGACGGGTTATAGGGACTGGTCCCTACGATAATTTTCTTCAAACAGATGCCACAATTCACCCTGGCAATTCAGGTGGTCCTCTATTGGATGTTAGAGGGCGAGTTATTGGTATTAACACTGCTGTGAGCGCCCTAGGTGCTGGGATTGGATTTGCCATTCCCATTAATCTGGTTAGGTCTGTAGTCAAAGACCTACGCTTATATGGAAAAGTCAAACGTCCGTGGCTTGGAATCGTGGGCAAAAATATTTTATCCCAGGAAGATATCGAACATAGCGTCAATCAGTCAGGAGTTTATGGCGTGATTGTCTCAAATCTAATAATCGATGCTCCAGCTCACAAAAGCGGTCTTCGTATTGGCGATCTAATCATGTCTGTGGATAATAAGAAAGTATATGATTTAAATATTATGCAAAGGCTTCTGACGCAAAAGCGCCCATCCGAGAGGATTCGTTTAAAGGTTTACCGCAGGACAAAAGGATTCATGTATTTTAATCTTTCCCTTGAAGAGGTTCCGAAAGTACAGGATTTGCCCCAGGATGTGGATATTTTTTAGATTCATACTCTCCGTAGGTGCTTTGCTAGCAGGTCGCCGCAAGATTGAACTCCCTGAACCATAAAGACCAGAATCAGAACGGTAATAAGCATCACCTTGCCGTCAAAACGCTGGTATCCATATCTAATCGCCAAATCACCTAGGCCTCCACCGCCAACAGTTCCAGCCATTGCCGAATATCCGATAAGGTTGACGAGGGTGACAGTTATAGCATTCACAATTCCTGGAAACGCTTCTGGTATCAGACCTTTTGTAACTATCTGCATCGGACTTGCTCCCATACTTTGCATGGCTTCGATTAATCCGGAAGGAAGTTCAGCAAGGACTCCATCAACTAGGCGGGCCATAAAAGGTATGGCAGCAATAGTTAGGGGCACCATTGCCGCATGGGTTCCAATCGAACTACCTACTATAAACCTCGTAAATGGGATGATCGCTACGAGTAGGATGATGAAGGGTACTGAGCGAGCGCTATTAACTAGGGTATTTAACATGTGATACCTTAGCTTTGAAGCCATGATCTGATTCTTGTTGCTCACAAAAAGTGCGATCCCCAGAGGTATGCCAAATACGCATGATCCGATGCCAGACACAAGGACCATATAAATGCTCTCAAGACACGCTTTAAATAGTAAATCAAGCGACATAACCGATAATATCCACTGATAAATTTTCATTTTTAAAAAACTCTAGGCACTGGCTAAGCTTATCTTTGTCGCCGTAGACTTGAGCAATCATTGCACCTATATTCGAGTTACCAATGTATTCAACATTGGAAAGAAGAATATTTATATCGAGGTTAAACTCACGAGATGCAGTTGATATTATAGGCCTGTTGACGTCTTTTCCACTAAACGAAATTTTGAGTAGTGGGTAAGGGTGCTTAGTGCATGGAGACTCTTGGATTTTGTTTACTAACCATGAAGGTAAGGAAAGGCAAAAAGAACTATTCACATATTCTTTGGCCAAGCTGCTTTGAGGTTTAGAAAAGAAGCTTACGACTTCATTGGATTCTATGAGGCATCCTTTGTCCAGCAAAGCTACCTGATCACAAGTTGACTTGATTACCTCCAGTTCATGGGTGATGAGTAGAATGGTAATTCCAAGTTTCTTATTGATATTTTTGAGTAATTTTAAGATTTGCTCAGTTGTTTGTGGATCTAAGGCCGAGGTTGCTTCATCGCACAAAAGAACTTTAGGATCGTTCGCAAGTGCTCTAGCTATTGCCACTCTCTGCTTTTGCCCTCCACTCAGTTGGTGGGGGTAATTGAACTCCTTACCCTCTAGTCCTGTTAGCTCAATAAGGGGAGTGACTTTTTCTCTAATATAAGAAGATGAATGTTTAGAAAGTTCAAGAGGAAGGGCAATATTATCGTAAACATTCCTGACGTCTAATAAATTGAAGTGTTGGAAAATCATACCCATTTGTTTACGGCTTTGCCTTAAAAGTTTCGTGCTTAAGCTGTTAATATCTTTGCCATCAACAATCACTTGCCCTGAGTCGGGAGATTCTAGCCCATTAACGCAACGCAAAAGGCTACTTTTTCCTGCTCCACTAGCACCGATAATGCCAAAGATACTTTTTGTCGGGATTTCAAGGTTAATATCGTTGAGAGCAACGATTTCTTTTTTACCAAAACGATAAGTCATTTGAACATTTTCGAAACGAATCATGGGGAGCTCTTTTTTAATTTGATGCTAGTTCCATGCTGGGAGCGCATTTCCAGAAAAGACCCTTGCCGCAGCCTCAGCAACTTGAGAGCTATTTGCAGCCTTGAGCAATTTGAAGGTCCAGTCACTATTTTTATCTTGCTCTCTAACAACTATAATGTTTGCGTAAGGACTTTCAGACCCTTCCGCAAATATACTATCCTTGCTTGGGCTTAAGTCGGCATTTGCAGCAAATACAGTGTTGATTACTGCCAAATCGACGTCTTCTAAAATACGGGGAAGTTGTGCCGCTTCAATCTCAATAATTTCAAGATTTTTAGAGTTCTCTACGATATCTGATGGAAGTGCGCTTAGCCCAGCACCTTCCCGCAACTTTATGAGCCCCTGCTTTTCTAAAAGTAGAAGAGCACGACCCTCATTGGTTGGATCATTAGGGATCGCAATTTTTGCTTTATCAACAAGTTGGTTGCTACGAGAAATTTTCTTTGAATAGGCAGCAACAGGATAGATAAAGGTTTGTCCAATAGAAGTAAACTTAAATCCACGAGCTTTTATTGCATCTTGTAGGTAGGGTAAATGCTGGTATGCATTTGCATCAATACTTCCGTCTTCCAGAGCAATATTTGGAGTCATGAAATCATTAAACGTAATGATTTTGAGCTTGAGTTTATGCTCTTTTAGAGCGACTTCTTTGATAACCTCCATTATTTCTGTTTCTGGGCCAGCAATGGTGCCAATTGTGACTTCGCTTAATGCCCCTGCAGTGGTTTTGATTTCTTGCTGTGCTGTTGATGTACATCCAGAAAGAATTTGCAGTGAAAACAAGAAGAGGAAAGTGATATTTATTTGTCTGATTAAACTTTTGGTGAACAGCATTTGATTCCTTAGGCCTTAATAATAGCTTAATACTTAGGATTTCTGTTTGAAAATTTCAAATTAAATACAAAGAAAGAATGTCCCACACGGATCGTTCTCTCATTGCCTATATGTTCATACACATATTTAAATTTGTTTTTATAGCCGAGGTTTGGTCGTACTGACAGGCGTATGGGTGTGTCATTCTTTTCCTTTCCGATTCATCGGTTGAGATGTCACTATTCACCAACAGGTAGATAGCTACAGCCTTTTAGTTTGGTCCATTCGTGCTCATTTAAGTTTATTAACTTCAACTTACGAACATTACCTGGTCAATTGGCAAGAACCATAATTCCGGAGTATGCACAAAAATTTAGTACTTTGCAACAATATATCATAAAATTTAATGATAATAGTATGCTATATATTAATCCACCTCTCAAAAGATCCTTGCCTTCAGAACTCCTCTGGGTTTGTATAAGCGTGAATGTATAAGAGGAAAGACCAATAGACAGTAGAAAGGGAATGATCATGGTGAGCAAGGGTAGGATTAGAGCTAAAATCTGGAGTCTTCCCATCAGGCTTTTCCACTGGCTGCTAGTGGCATTGCTTATTTTTAACTATTATACAGGGAAGTGGGGTGATGGCGTCGATAGCATGGATTACCATGAAAAAGCGGGTATCGCACTCCTTTCTCTACTTATATTTAGACTATTTTGGGGTCTTTGGGGAGATACCACGGTACGCTTCCTTTACTTTGTACCTAGTCCCCAAAAACTTTTAAAATATATGCCTAAAATGTTTAAGCCTGAGTCATCTCATTCCATAGGTCACTCTCCTTCAGCTGCAATGGGCACCTTGATGTTGCTTATTTGCTTGCTAGTTCAATCTGTATCAGGGTTATTTACAACCGATGATATCCTCACAGAAGGCCCACTTTGTAGTGCGGTCGACGGGTCTGTTTGTTCGTTTTTTACTCAAGTTCATTACATCAATAGTTATGTATTATTGGTATGCATTGGTCTGCATTTAGCTGCAATTGCATTCTATGGGATCTACAAAAAGGAAAGCTTGATTCCAGCTATGATAAATGGAAAAAAATGGCTTCCTCAGGACCTAAAACCTGTGGTTTCGAATTTGAAGTATCCGAATTTGCTTTTTGCATTTTTGACTATGATAGGATCTGGGGCACTGGTTTGGTTGCTAGTTTATTCTTGGGAATAATATTCAAGAGGTTTTTTTTACCTTCTATTTTACTTGAGTGCAATAAATGTTGAAATCTGTCACCCATTTGGGACTACTGTAAGGGTTTATACATAAGCTTAGACCTCCGTTTTTGCATACCCGTTGCATCATTGCTCCATCATTTGCCCAACTATCCCCTGCCGCAAAAATTGCTACTATATTAGTATTCAACTTTTCTTTTAAAAGTTTAGATACCGCATCAATGCGAGCTACTTTTCCTTCACCATAGTTAAATATTTGCTTATTTTCTTTAGGATCACTCACTCCAAATGCGAATTGGGGGTCAACCGGAAAGTGATGGATAACCGAATCTATAAGGATCTGAGGGCTAGCCGAAATAATGATTGGGATAATTTTTTTATTGTTGAAACTTGCCATTAAGGCTCGGGTTTGGGAGTAAAAGTATTTTGAAATATGTTCATCGACAAGACGTATACAAAGCTCTTTGAATTCGTCCCTCCTCGTTCTAGGAATAGTGTAAATGCAGTCTACTAGAAATTTATAGGCTTTTAAAAGGGAATGCTCTTTAGCAAGGTCTTTATATTTTTGCCAAAACTGCTGCAAGCCATGATGATTTGAGTATCTTGGAATAAATCCATGGATGATTGCTTCTTCCACAAGGCCGCAGTATTCATGCTTTCCTTCTGTGTAGAGACCTTCACCAATATCTCCTTTAATCAGGGTTCCATCAAAGTCCCAGCAACTTAGGAATTGGGTGTTGGGATTTTGAACTTTGATTTGATCGATATATTCCATGAGCAATTGGTATGCTTTATCCCATGGTGTTATGAGTACTTGTTTGTCCAAAGTTATCTCCTATGAAGAATTATGTCATGCTTGGATATTATATTTGGCCTTGGGATGGTAAGCAAAAAAAACTCTGTATATCCTACTTTGAAAATGGCCCCTTTTTTAAAGTGTGAAGAGCAAAAGGTCATTTCTTGAGTTTTCCGGTTGTTTTTCTTACGAATTGCTGAGTGACTTCAGCAATTCGTAAGAAAAATGTTCAAAAAATAAGACATAGTTTTTGACAGACAGGATTTTCAATATTAGATGCTTTCTCTCTAGGAAATTTAACCTATGAGAGTGTATAAGAATATTTGAACAGAAGTAAGGTATGCTTAGTCTTTTTCCTTGTAGGAATCATGGCAGCTTTTGCATGATTTTCCTAGTACTCCAAGAGCGGGTTTGAGCTTGCTAATGTCGTTACTTTTTGTCAGTTCTGCAGCTTTTTTAGTTGCTTCCTGGAATTTAGAAAGCTCTTTCTTAAAGCCGTCACTCAACGATTTAGTTTTTTCATCCCATGCTTTTGACTTGGTTTTGCTGCCTTTAGCGTCTTTAGAGTCAAAAGAAAAGATATCTTGGGATATTGCGGCTAGCTCATCCATGTTTGCTGTGTGCTTGCTGATGTGCTTGTGGAGAGCCGTGTTATCCTTTTGTTTAAGTATTAGAGAAAGTGATTTCATATGAGCCCCCACGGCGCTCATTACTTTTTCTCGATACTCTCTAGCATGCTCATTACCTGCAAAGGCGCTGGAAGAAGAAATTAATATCCAACCTGTAAATAATTTTTTTAGTAAATTCTTCAATTTTGCTTCCCTTAAAATGATTGTAATGAATTTAGATGCCCATTCTGATAGGTATGAAGAGGATGGTTAAAAGTCAAGTTATTGTTAGATTTAGATATGAGGGATCAAGAGCCATCTAATTGATGATCAAGGTCTCTTATATTAGTCCTGTCTACTGGAAGGTGAACTTTTCGATTCAATGAAATATAGATGCCGAGATACAAAGTATAAATTATAAGCGGTAAATACCATAAATATGACAGTGGTGAAAAATATAAGTAATTTGTGATTGTGAGGGTACAAATACCAATCCCTGCTGGCATCGCATACTTCCAAGGTTTAATGTCAACTTGCCCGGTATAAACATGAGTCCAAGGATGTTTCCTTGGATAAAAGTAAGTTATTGTCAGCATCAGTAAGTTGTTGATCAAGAATATTATAAACATTAAGTGAAGGTAGTGAATTTCAAGGTTTAAAATAAAGGAGCAGAAGATATAGAGGAGTGACCCAAAAACCAAGCCTACTTTCGCAGCAATGCTCGGTGCTCGATTATTGGTAAAGCCCATCAAAATGACTGTAAGTATAGGAATGGTATAGCAGCCATTGACCTCTTGTAGATAACCAAAAAGACCATGAGGTGCATATGCGATTAGGGGAGCGACAAACATTGAAATAATCGCTAATACAGTGCAAAAAATCTTTCCAGATTTTACGACTCTGCTTTCGGAGGCAGCTGGATTAATATGCTTTTTATATATTCCAATGCTAAATAGAGTGGACGCGCTATTTAAGGTACTGTTGAAGGAGCTAAGAATCGCACCTACAAGGACAGCGGCAAAAAATCCGACTAGAGGTGCAGGCAAAACCTTTTTCACCAGAGTAGGGTATGCTAGATCACCATTATTGATAATATCCCCATAAAGATGAAATGCGATAATACCTGGAAGGACGGCTATTGTAGGAGAAAGAAGTTTGATAGCACCAGCCAAAAGGACTCCCTTTTGGCCCTCTTGGAGATTACGGGCTGCTAATACCCTTTGGACTATAACCTGGTTGGTACACCAATAAAACATGTTAACCAGTAACATACCTGTGAATATCGTACTAAAGGGCACAGAGTCAGTTTTTTGGCCTATAGCATTGAATTTTTCTGGATTCACTTCCATAAGGGTAGCAAAGCCGTCAATAATGTTCCCGTCACCAATGAGTGATAAACCGCAATATGGTATGATTAATCCACCAATTAATAAGCCTATACCATTTATGGTGTCTGAAATAGCAACAGCTTTTAGACCTCCAAAAATTGCATAAATAGATCCAATGATACCGATCCCAAAAACACAAATCCAAACAGACCGCTGTATAGAAATTCCGAAAGTTTGGGGAATATCGAAAATTCCGCTAACTCCCAGAGCACCTGAATAAAGCACTATAGGTAGTAACACAAAAACATAGCCACAAAGGAAAAGCACATTTGCCATAGTCCGTATGGATGAGTCAAATCGATCCTCTAAAAACTGAGGAATCGTAGTAATTCCGCTTTTAAGATACCTGGGAAGGAAATATAAAGCTAAAATTACCATTGTTAAACTGGCTATTGTTTCCCATGCTACACAAATAACCCCTTCGGAAAAAGATATTCCATTGAGGCCAATTAGCTGTTCAGTTGACAGATTCGTCAAGAGTAGAGATCCGGCAATGACCCCAGCTGTAAGGCTTCTTCCCCCCAAGAAATATCCCTCGGTACTATTGTAGTCTTCATCTCTAGTCTTTAAGTAAGATATGAAGGCGACAATTGAGGTAAATGCAAAAAACGAGCCGATAGTCAGTAAATTCATCCCTCTCTCCCAAGTATATGTGCGAGAAGCTGGTAAAGGTATTAAACCAGTAGATTACTATTAAATTATGTTTTTTGGTTTTGGGCCATCAAAAATTTATAGCATCCCTAATTCCAAAGCGGTAAGAGTGAGCTATAAGCTTATGCCAAAATGGCTAATTTTCAGTGATATGATTGTTAGAGTGGGGAACCGTTCAGATATAAATGGAATCAATTTAGAATTGGTTACCACTGTCTTAATATCTGATTGGGGCTATATTGACTATTTATATGTGAGATCAATTTTTCAAAGGAAGTTAGCAACTCACTTTCTGAGTTCAGGTATAATGTTAAAGTATTTTCTGTTGACTTTTCATTTCTACTTGCATGATTAATTAAAAAAGTTGCGAGGTTTTCATCATTGCTATTGTTTGCCGGAGCTTCTTTCAGTTTTGTCAGTTCTTCTTGTAAATTATCGAATCCCTGAGGTTCTTTAAGCATAGGAAATTTCTGTGCTAGACTTTTGGGTGCCAAAATCAAATCAAACTTTTTGTTGGATAAGTCATCAGCTAGGTTTTCCTCTATTATCTCTTTCGATCTGATTTTGTATCCAAGTTGATCAGCAAGTTTTTGAGCGATGTTGAATCCTAAAATTTTTTTCTTGGGATCTGAAATATTTTTGCTAGTTCCTAGGCGTAGGTACATACTTGGAGAATGTACTTTCTTCATAGCACATCCTCCAGAAAAAATGCAAAATAAAACCCCTGTCAGGAAAAAGATAGGCTTCCTGGGCATAAATAACCTCCCGGTCTCGTAAATTTTAAGTACTGCTTTTTTTAATTGTTAAGTATATGTGTACCTTATTTGGCATTTGGGGATCAAATGAAACAAATTCATGTGTCTATCAATAAATTAAATGAAATTATATTGTCGGTACTTATGCTTACATTAATTCATTAAAAAAAAAGATTTAAGGGGTTTTTCAATAGCTAAAGCATTAGTTGCTCAAATTTCGGGTTTTCATTTTGATTGAAAACAAGGTCCTAGAATGCCAGTATAGTTCGAGTAAGGTAATAAAAGGCTATCGGTACATAAAGTGAAATTACTTTTAATCTCACACACTATGATAAAATAAAAAACTATGAAGTAAGAAAGGTTGATATTTGAGTGCTTATGTGGATGTTCATACCCATCTTACCCATTCTGCATTTAAGCAGGATCAAGATTTGGTAATAAAAAGAGCTGAAGAATCTGGCTTGGGAGTTGTTGTCGTTAATGGATTGGAGCCGGAATCGAATAGAGAAATATTGAGGATGAGGTCTAAAAGTCCGATTATTAAAGCTGCTTTGGGGATCTATCCTATTGATGCCGTAAATGATAGGCTACCTCGAGAATTTCCGCTGGACGTCAAGAATTTTGATGTTGAAAAGGAGATTCAATTTATTGAAGAGCAAGCCAAAAGTGGAGCTTTAGTTGGGATTGGGGAGTGTGGGCTTGATGGCTACTGGTTAGGTGAAGAAACCTATGCTAGACAGGAATTTGTTTTCGAGCAACTTCTTGAAATTGCAGTAAAATATGATTTGCCTGCAATCATCCATACTAGGAAACGAGAAAAGAGAAGCATGGAAATATTGAGGCATCTAGGAGTAAAGAAGGTCAATTTTCATTGTTTTGGAGGCAAGTCAAAATTGGCTCTGCAGGCTGCAGAAAATGATGGTTGGTTTTTTTCAATTCCAGCTAATGCAAAAGTTAACCAATTGTTTACAAAACTTCTAAAGGAATTGCCTGAAGATCAGATTCTTACGGAAACGGACGCACCATATTTAAGCCCTGATAGAAACACTAGAAATGAACCAGCAAATGTGGTACATACCGTTAGCCTTTTTGCAAACCTTAAAAATTGGGAAGTGGAAAAGGCTAAACAAAAAATCTGGAATAACTACGAGCAGCTATTTGGCTAGCCTGGATCATGCGTGGTAAGAGCTTATATTCTCTAAAGCATGACTTTTGAGAGTATAATAATAAATACAACCTGTGGTAAGTGGAGAATGCGGAAATGGTGCCTGGTGACGAACACTTATTCCATGGTGTGCACATCCTTGGAGAGATTTATGGGGTTGAGGCCTCAGTTTTAGATGATGCGAAGTTCCTTGAGAAGATCCTTAAAAAGGGTATTGAGGCTAGCGGTGCGAGCCTTTGTGGAACACAAAGCAAGGAATTTGATCCTTGTGGAGTTACCATTTTAGCTCTGTTGTCAGAATCCCATGCTTCGATTCATACTTATCCTGATCGGGGGTCATTGTTTTTCGATGCGTTTACATGTGGTGATCGCTGTAAACCTGAGTTGATAGCTAAAGCCTTAATCGATGCGCTTAATCCAACTCGTCATACGCTGAGCACCATTAAAAGAGGTGAGGTTCCAGGGCAGGAGCAGATCTCAGTAACATCTAGTTCTTCTGAGACTTTGGAAAACCATGTTGTGGTTGATTCTCTTTAGGAGAAACTCTTTTGGCAAGTTTTTCTTTAGGTGCTAATGGGTTGTAACCCGCAACGACGCTAAGTTTTGGTTTGCTAAACTTGTCTTTGAAAGTTGTTTTTCCAATACCATGAAGAATGAATAGACCATTTTTTCCCTTTAAGATGCCCTTTACAGTTAAGGATCCTAGCTTTTCTTCTACCTCACCATTTTTACCGAATTTGGAAAAAAATGTTATTTTTACCCCATAATTTCCATTGATACGATTCCATTTGATTGGCGTAGTTTGCACGTGAAGTTTGTCGATGTAGAAGTGGTTTGGAGTAAGGACTTTTGCTCTCAAGGTGTGTCTGAGCACTCTGCTGACTTTCATACTTGTACCAGATGTTTTTTTTGATACAGGTTCATAAACTGTTAACCGCAAGCCGATGCGGACCTTATCCTTAAAACTTGCTTCCCCAACTTTAGGTCTTTCTAGGCCGTTTGCAACTTTTAATTTGATTTTATTGTAACCTTGGATTCTTTGCTTATGTGTTCCAGCTAGGCAGTGATTGGAAGCTAATAAAATCAATAGAGAAAAGATATAATAAGGAAGTGATGTTTTTATGAAGCTTGAAGTGGTCATAACTATAGATCCTCAGTGTTGGCGGTATAAGCCCATTATACCCTTTATGCCTAAAGGCAAGCTTCAGAAGGGCAAATTTTTTAACGAACTTGGAAGGTAAATTGCAGATAAAAAATCTTAAGCTTTGGTTTAATCTTAGGTTTTTAAGCTTGTTTGCAATCACTTGGCTCTTCTTTTTTGTGTGGGTATTTCTTACCCCATCAGAACCATATAATTTTGGCAAGTCCCCAATTAGCAATACCTTGAGGTTGAGTGCAAATCGAAAAATCATCAAAAAATTTATGCAGGAGTTTGATATGAGCCCATTGCGGCTCAGAGAGTTTCAAGTTTTTGGAATTGAACGCTACTCTTATCTTCATGATCAGTATGGCCAAAGGTTTGACTATATTCCCTTGAGTGAAAATGAATGGATATTGAGATCATTTGGTAATGATGGGATTCAGAATACCTTGCTCACAGTTTACGATGATTACATTGCATCTTGGACGGGCAAGGAGCAGTTAGGAGTTACCTATGAATATCCAACTCCTCCTCATTTATATCCTTCCGCATTGTTGGAGGGGTACCTTTCTCCCGATGGGAAAATGATTGCTAAGCTTTTCAAGCATGAGTACTTGAACCATAGCATTCTTGTGGTGCATGAACTGGAAGGAAAGCCTTTTGTAAATGTTGCTTTCCATGACCAGGTAGAAGAGTTTTATTGGCTTCCTGACAGCAAACAGATTGTTTTTACAGCTTCGGGTAGCGTGAGATACAAAGATGGAGCTTATCTCTGGAATCTAAAGACCAATACAGCCGATCAAATTCTCGGAAAAGAGTCAATATTGCCATGGGAAAACTCAGCAGGAGAGACTTATCAATGGTACCTAAGTCTAGGTGGAATTGACGTGGACAAAAACCAGCTATATCTTTTCATTAAGCCTCGGTCTGGCCATTCTATGGCTTTCTTTGAATTCTTTAGTCCTGATTCTTTGTTTGTTTATGATTTAGCAAATACAGTACCAATAGAAGTTAAGGACCAACACCAGACAATTTTAAAAGCTTTTAATAAAGATCCACTTAGGGGACTTATGCAAATCAATAGTTGCAAGCTAGGAACCCTTCTCCAGAAAAACTGGTGTCACTTGTCTTACAATGGATTTTTTGAAGAAGTTCTTTTAAATTGGCAAAACTATACTGAAGGGTCAGCACGTTCACAAATGTTCACATATAGCCTATGGGTGCTTAGCATACTCTATCTGGATGTACTCACATTATGGGATCAGAAATCTACTAACAATAAAAAATCTGATCCAACTCGTGACATATTGGCTACTTATGGTGCAGAGATTGCCCAAACACTTAGATTGCAAAATATGTCTCCATTATGGGTTCAGGCCATGGCAGAGTATTTTTGGGAACTCCTTATTGTAGGAAAAACCTTGCCTCATTCGGTTACATCTATAAGCCTCAAAAAAAATCTTCATCCAAGCGGTAAACAGCCTTAAAACAAGAAGCAAATCAAGCATATTTACTGTGCTTTGTTCTAATGGTAAAAGCATAATGTGAGTGTTACTATAAAACTTTATTCCTTCAATATTTAGAGTAAAAGGGGGATTTCGTGGCAAACTCTCTTGAGGCCTATGCTGTCGTATTAGCTGGTGGAAGTGGTACCAGATTTTGGCCAAAGTCAAGAATTAAAGAACCAAAACAGCTTTGCAAAATTGGATCAGCTGAGAAAACCATGATTGAACTTACATTGGATCGTCTTGATGGTTTTATTCCACCAGATAAGCGAATCATTGTAACCCATCACCTTCAAGTACAAAAAACTCGTGAAATTGTTGGAAAAAAAGCAAAGTATTTTATCGCTGAACCGGAGGCAAAGAATACTGCCGCAGCATTGACTCTCGCTGCTCTTGAGATCAAGCAAATTGCTAAAGCAGATAATGTGGTGATGTACTCTTTTCACGCCGATCATGTTATCGACTCTACTACCAAGTTTCAAAAAACTTTGACTCATGCCAAAAGGCTAGCAGAGAAAGAGAAACTTGCCTTGCTGGGAATACCTCCTGATTCACCTGCTACAGGATATGGTTACATTGAAAAAGGAGAAAATTTTCTCGAAACTGGTTCTTTTTTAGTTGGTTCTTTCAAAGAAAAGCCAGATTTAGCAACTGCTAAAAACTATCAAGAATCGGGCAAATATTATTGGAATTCTGGGATTTTTGCGTGGAGAGTCGATCTTTTTTTGCATCAAATGGACGAATTTTTACCAAGAACTCTAACGAAGCTTAAAGGTTTACAGTCCGAAGAATATCCTTTCTTTTCCCTAATGCCTCTTGAAGTGCTAGCTGCCGGGTATAGTTCTCTTCAAAATATTGCAATTGACCATGCAGTATTGGAACTTAGTGACAAAACAGCGGTTGTTGAAGCTCACTTCAAATGGCAAGATGTAGGCAGTTGGAACGCTTTAGATCAGTGTTTTGGAAGTGATGACTTGGGCAACTTAGTTTATGGAAAAGCAGAGCTGATCGACTGTAAAAATTGTACTGTTGATTCGGATGGACCTCTCATTGCTGCTTTAGGCCTAGAGGATATGGTGCTTGTTGTAGCGAAAGGTGCTGTTCTTGTCTGTCCTAAGTCTCGCAGCGAAGAAGTCAAAAAGCTTGTGGAAAGACTCAAAAGTACAGGACAGAATGAATTAATCTAGTTTTTGACTCCAGAATAGTCGCGAGGAAAATCAGGAATATATCTGCAAGTATTTGATATATTGAATGAATTATCTTGTGCTATATTGTTGCTTTCTATTCTTAGGATGCTTCTGCTAAAGAAAACCCTACAAATAGCCGATTCTGTTTCAAAAGTCGAACCCCGAGGCTAAGTCAATAATGGGTATATTTGTTTGCATTCCAAAGTTAGAAGTTAAAGAAATAGAAACTATCCTTCATAACGGTGGGTATAGTGACCTTACTTGGTGTTATGATGCTGAAAAGATTTCTAAAGTTTTAAATTTAGGTGGTAAGAGTTCGCCTAAGGCTCCAGCAACTGATCTTGTCTTACTCGATATTTCTTCTGATAGGGAGTCAATAAAGCAGTGTAAGATGATCAAAGAGTCTCCTTTATACAACGAAGTTCCTGTGATCATTCTTTCCGAAAATAATTCACAAGAAACTTTCCAGATGGCTTTTGCCTATGGAGCCTCTGATTTCATTATGAAACCGATACGAAATTTTGAGCTTTTAACTCGTGTTAGATCAGCTTTGAAGATGAAACACGAAATTGATAGAAGAAAGTCACGAGAACGGGAATTGTTAGAGGTTACTCGGCAACTTTCAGATCTCAATACTGTACTTAATCGTTTGTCATTGATCGATAGTTTGACAGGTGTTCCTAACAGAAGGTGTTTTGATCAATCTTTGGATCAAGAGCTGCGTTTAAGCGTCCGCAATGCGTTTAGTCTATCGCTTATTCTTATCGATATTGACTATTTTAAATTGTACAACGATTCTTACGGCCACCAAGCGGGAGATGAGTGCTTGAAAAGTATTGCTCAGTGTATTTCCTTGTGTTTACGAAGGCCTTCTGATCTGATCTGATCGCTAGGTATGGTGGTGAGGAGTTTGCTGCAGTCCTTCCTGACACTGATCGAGCAGGCGCAGAATTTATTGCCAAGAAGCTTGCAAATGCTATCAAGAGAGCAAATATTGGCCATGATTCTTCAAAGGCTAGCAATTTGGTAACTGTCAGCCAAGGTATTGCCACTTTCAACCCCGGTATGCAAGTCAGTTCAAGTGAGCTAATTGCTTCGGCTGATAAGGCTCTTTATGAAGCAAAAAGTGCTGGTAGAAACATCGTGAAATCCTATGACTTTAGTAATGATAAGCAAGGGGACGCAAACCCCGGTAAAGCTAGTTGATTCCCTTCACTTAATTGGCTCTGTCAATACTTTTTCCAACAGATCTGCGTTACATCTTGTATGAAATCTGCTAGTAGATTATCCTGTGAGACCATTTAGTCGCTAAGATCCCTTGATTCAGGAAATAAAATGAGAGTTATTATTCTGTCGTTCGTCAGTTTTATCTTAAGCGGAGTTTTTCTTTTGCCAAATTTGGGTAAGCAGTTGACTTTGCCAGAAAATTACTACTTCTATGCTCCCTTAGCCTTGATGGTTTTGGCCATATTGTGTCAGATTGATGGTGTTTTTAGCTTGAGAAAAGTCCTAAAAGCTAAGCAAATCTCAGTTGAAAATGATGCATTAAGCGTAGAACTCAAGGATTCAACTGAAAAGCTTCACAATGAGAAAAAAGCGGTTACAGATTACAAGTCGAAGTTTACCGGCACAGAAAAGGATTTAAGAAAAAGTCGTGAATCATATGCTGAACTTGAAAAGAAAATGACTCTTGCCAAGCAGGCTTACACGAAAGCTCTCGCTGAAGAACAAAGAAAGTGTGAAGAATTAAGTCTCGAAATAAAGGCTAAAGAGGGCCAAGAAGAATCCACTGGCGAAGTAAATTTATTGCAGTTTTTGACCTTGTTGCAAGAAAAAGGACGATTCCTTGATTTTATTATGGATGATATCAGCCGTTTTCCTGACCAGCAGGTTGGTGCGGCTGCTAGAGTTGTTCATAGCGGATGCCAAAAGGTAATTTCCCAGTACTTAGATATTAACCCCGTGCGCGGGGAGCAAGAAGGCAGTCCCATCGAACTTGAAGATGCTTTTAGCTCTTACCACTATCGTCTGCTTGGTAATGTTGGTGAGCCTCCCTACAAGGGTACGATTTTGCATCGTGGTTGGAAAGCTGATGCCATAAAACTCCCCGAGTTAGTCACTCATGCTGAGTCATCACTAGAGCAGTTGAAAGTACTTGCACCTGCTGAGGTAGAGTTATCTTAGTAAGCCTTATCTTCTTGGCATTATTCAAAAAGAAAAAATTTATTATGCTGAATATTGGGCTGACCTAGCCTAAATATTGAGGCTTAGAAACTAAAGGCTGTAATTATGAAAGGTAAGGGAATGGAAAAGCCTCTCTATGTCCTGGGTATTGACCTAGGAACTTCTCACAGCGCACTCTCTTACTGGTGCAAGGGAGAAGCTGAAATCTCCCAGTTAGAAATTGAGCAAATTTCAAGCCCAGGACAAAGGTGTAAAAACAGTATTTTACCTTCTGTGGTTTACCTACCACATGCGGGGGAGCTTGCTAAGGATGATTTAGCCATGCCTTGGGGTGAAGTCCCTGAGATTCAGGATTTTTATTGTGTGGGCAAATGGGCTCGTGATCGAGGTAGTCAGGTTCCTGAGCGAACAATCAGCTCGGCAAAGTCCTGGCTTTGTAATCGCCTGGTAAATCGGAGTGAAAAAATATTGCCTTGGGGATCTTCGATTGGATCAAAAATGTCTCCTGTTGAGGCATTGACTCTATACCTAGCACATCTGAAAAACTGTTTCTTGTTTGAAAAGAGGCATGAAGAGCTGAGTCTTAATAGCCTACAGCTCATTTTAACGGTTCCTGCTTCTTTTGATGAACTTGCAAGAAACCTCACCCATGAAGCGGCCAAGAATGCAGGTTTTCATACAGTAACCCTTCTTGAGGAACCTCAAGCTGCTTTCTATTCGTGGATCGCACGCAATGAAAAAGACTGGAAATCGCTAGTAAAACCAGGGGAACTAGTTTTAGTCTGCGATGTAGGAGGAGGCACAACTGACTTAAGTCTTATTGCAGTAAAAGAGCAAGGTGGTGATCTTGAGCTTGTGCGCTTGAGTGTTGGGGAGCATTTGCTTCTCGGAGGAGACAACATGGACTTGTCTCTTGCTTATTTCCTGAAAGCAAAGCTTAAAAAACAGGGTCACAAGATAGATAAGTGGCAGATTTCCTCATTGGTTAGTCAAGCCAGATCTGGTAAGGAAACCTTACTCAAAGACCCTTCTTTAAAGGAAACAGTGATATCTATTGCGGGCAAAGGCTCAAGTTTGATGGCTTCTGCATTATCGACTAGTTTAACATGCCAAGAGCTACAAGTGCATTTGCTTGATGGGTTTTTTCCGCTTACTGAATTAGGCGAACATCCAAAAAAACGGTGTAATTCAGGGTTTCAAGAACTAGGTTTGGAATATGAAAGTGATCCAGCAATTAGTAAGCACTTGTCACAATTTTTGCACCGTAGTTGGGAGAACTGTGCCTCTAATCCCGATTTTTCCGAGATTCTCAAAGACTATGATGGGCCTAAAGATTTGAAAGCGCTGTTGCCAACAACGGTTTTGTTCAATGGTGGGGTTTTTAAGTCGCCATTGCTTAGAGAACGCATTATGAAGCTATTATCTAAGTGGTATCCTGGCCCAGCAGTGAAAGAAATCCAGGGTGATTTTTTAGATTTAGCTGTAGCTCATGGAGCAGGTTATTACGGTCGCAGTAAAGCAACAGGGCATGGAATCAGGATTGCCTCTGGTATTGCGCGTTCCTATTATATTGGGCTCGAATCTGCTTCCATGGCTGTTCCTGGCGTTGAACCGGAAGTCAAAGGTTTTTGTGTTGCTGCTCAAGGGACAGAGGAGGGGACTCACATCTCGTTACCTAAAATGCAGTTTGGTTTGATTACAGGCGAAGAGGTAAGTTTTCGTTTTTTTAGTTCTGCAGTAAGAGCCGGTGATAAAGCAGGTATGATTGTTGAAGATGCTTCAGAAAGCCTAGATGAGACGACAAGTTTGCGAGTGCAGCTGCCTGCTCTTGATGGACAGCAAGGACAATTGGTACCGGTTTCCCTTGGCGCAATGGTTTCGGAAATGGGCACTTTACAACTCAGTATGCAGCATTTGAACTCTGAAAAAAAATGGGATTTAGAGTTCAATGTAAGGCCGCAGTATTAGCTTTACAGAACATGAACAACTGCCGATTTAAGGAGGGGGAGGCTGTTGGAATCAAGGTATATTATTGGGATTGATTTAGGCACAACCAATTGCGCTCTTTCTTACTTAGATACCTTAGACCTGAAGAAGGGCATTAGGGTTCTGAGCATCCCACAATGGGAGCGGAACGGAGCGTTAATATCATCTGAAAGTTTGCCCTCATTCTGTTATCTCCCACCAAAGAATGCATATAAAAAAGGTGAATTTAAGCTCCCATTTGAGAGCTATAATGAGGAGGATGTAGAGTCCAAGGTGATTGGCTCATATGCACGCAAGCAGATGAGTCTAACGCCAGATCGCGTGATTCACGCAGCAAAGTCGTGGTTGAGTCACCGTGGTGTAGATTCTAATGAAGCAATTTTACCTTGGCATTCTGATACTTTGATTGGTGATCAAAGGCTTTCTCCTATCGAGGTTTCCTCTCTTTATTTAAAGCACTTACAGGCGGTCTGGGATCATGAGATGGCTAGTTTTGAAGAAGCATACCGATTTCAGTTCCAACGCGTCATCATCACAGTTCCAGCTTCATTTGATGAAATAGCAAGTCAGTATACCTTTCAAGCTGCTCAGGTTGCGGGGTATTCAATCGAAAATGTCTCCTTGCTAGAAGAACCTCAAGCTGCTTTCTACTATTGGCTGCAATCACTTGCACCTATCGCTAGCGATAATTTTGCTGATTTTCTAAAAGTTTCAGCTTCAAAGGCTAAAGATGTTTTTTTTGGCTGTGGAACAGGTTTTAAAAAGGTTCTAATTTGTGATATTGGTGGCGGAACTACAGATTTTAGTTTGTTGGAGCTTGATGCTCAAGGTGAGTCTTTAGATGTGAGTCGCATTGCAGTTAGCGACCACATTCTTTTGGGTGGGGATAATATTGATCTCAAAATCGCTTATTTTTTAGAGAATAAGCTGAGAGAAGAAAAAAAAATCAAGACTTTGCATTCACATCAATGGACTGCTTTAGTTGCTGAAGCGAGGGAACTCAAAGAAAGATCCCTCTCTTTTTTTGGTGCTGATTGGGATGGTGAGGAATTGCATGTGGCTATTGCAGGAACTGGATCCAGCTTATTCGATGGTAGAGCCTCAACTTCGGTCGATCCAAGAGCAATAAGGAAGCTTGTGTTAGATAGCTTTTTTCCCAAATGTCAGCGGGATGAAATCGCCAATGAAAGCCGTTCAGGTCTAAAAGAGTTTGGGCTTCCTTATGCAAAGGATGGCGCAATTTCTCGTCACTTGTCGAGTTTTTTGCGTGGGTACAGTATTGATGCTGTTCTATTTACTGGTGGTACTTTAGTGCCAGCTTATTTGCAGGATATCCTACGAAAACAGATAGGTATGTGGCAAAAAAATGAGCCAATCATCTTAAATAATGACGCAATGCACCTTGCCGTTGCCAAGGGGGCGGCTTGGTTCGGTGCTAGTGTGTACTTCAAACAGGGTAAGATAAAAAGTGGTTATCCACGAAACCTTTACGTGGAGGTTTCAGTTGGCGCAAGTAAACCTCGAATGCTGATGAGCGTTTTGCCAAAAGGTTTTGTTGGCGGAGACAGCATTAAGCTTGACAAACAAAATGTAAAGGTAGTTCTTGGGCAACCTGTTTCTTTTCAAATGTTTTGCTCACTCCAATCCGATCCTATTCTTCCGGGCAGTTTAGTCTCGATGAGTGATATTCGAGATATCAAAAAGATGCCACCGCTGCAAACAAAGCTTGGATTGCCAGAAAAGACCAAGAAAAAGAATCGAGAACCTGAGTTAGTGGCAGTAAATTTAGAGCTTGGTTTGTCTGAGACTGGTTTATTGGCAATTGATTGTGTTGCTAAGGAAGGTGAAAAACCTAGTCTTCAAGGTCACAAGTGGCGTTTGAGTTTCAATGTTCAAGAAAGTGCAGTAACTAGGCAATCGAGTAGCGTCGAACAAACTCACGAAAAGCAAAGTACTGGGTTCTATGCTACAGACTGCTTTAAACAAGTCCAAGAAATAATTGGTGAAGTATATGGTAAAGCTAGGCCTGGTACTGTCATTGTTAATCCAAATAAGTTAAGTCGCGAGATTGAAACCACTATTGGGCTTACCCGGGATCGTTGGGGGGTAGAACAATTGCGCGGTATCTGGGAATCTTTGAGCAAAGGGGAAACGCGACGCGGTCGCTCTGAGAGCCATGAAACAACCTGGCTTAATTTATCAGGGTTTTGTCTACGACCAGGGTATGGGGATTCGCTAGATAAATTTCGGATGGAAGAAGTTTGGAACGCTTTTGAGAGAGGTATGGCTTTTCCAAAAGGTAAACAGGTTCAGTCACAGTGGTGGATTTTGTGGCGAAGAGTTTCCGGTGGACTAGATAAGAAAAAGCAGGAGAAACTATTTGCAAAAATAGCTCCACATATCAGAAAGGGAGCTGCAAATCCAGAAATGTATATGCTAGCTGGTTCCCTTGAGTTAGTTTCTGTAAATAAAAAGGTTCAGTTGGGCTCTTCCCTAGTTAAACAGATAAAAGAAAGAAAACCTGAATACTTAAGCCAGAAAATCTGGGCGTTAGCTAGGATAGCCTCTAGGGTTCCTCTCTATAGCGGGCCAGAAAATATTATTCGTCCTAGCTTTGTTCAGTCTTGGATTGATGAATTATCTGCACTTGATTTTACAGCACCTCAATATCGAGGCCTTTTGCATTTTTTCGTCCAATCAGGGCGCCTTGTGGGAGATCGTGAGCTGGACCTAAGTGAAGAATATCGTGAAAGACTTGTTTCTTTTATCGCTAAATTTGACCAAGGGTCTTGCTACATTCAGCAGCTGTTGGAAGTAAAGCCTTTAGATTTAGCAGGGCAGAGCCAACTATTTGGAGAAAGTTTACCTGCTGGTTTTATGATTTAAAATAAAATTTGCTTTTGCCATCAGCAATCTTTATTTATTCTTCATTGGGTAGTTTTCCTCTAAATAGGAAATTATCAATGCTTGTTCTTTAGGTGGAATTGGGCTCATACCCTGCATTTTTTGCATCCATAATACTACTGCACTCCAGTTTTCGAATGACCTTTCATGATGTATTACTTTTTCTAAGCTATGACAACTAGAGCATCGCTTGATGAATTCCTTTTTTCCAACTCCGTTTGTAAGTAATTCTTCAGCTTCTCTTTTAACAATAAAATCATAAGTTTGACTAAAGATTGTAATGCATGCGAGCAATAAGGCTGCAATGAAGAAAACTCTTTTGTCCATGATATTCCCCTAAGCAGTTGTAGAAGGAGAAGAGCTCACACAGACTACTCTCTTTTCACAATCATGGAAAGACTCTATTGGCACATTTTATGAAGCTTAATCATAATCTCTTGGACTTACCTTCAAGTTCCAAAACGTCTAAAGCTTTGACTAGCTCATTCTCATCTTTTTGGAATCTTTGCTTGAGATTTGCCACTAAGTTGAAGAAGTCGTAACTTTCGTGGCGAGTCTGAATTTGTGCTTGCAAAGTTGTACCAGTAAATTCCGAAAATTTTCGCGAATACCTATTCAATTCATTTTGATATATCATTAAACGTTTTAAGATGATTTTAGTTTTTCCGGACCTAACATTCTGTGGATCTTTTGCTATTTTAGATTTTAATAGATATACATCGAATTCTATGTGGTTACTGATTTTTCTGCGTGCCTCTTTAACTAGGTGCTTTCCATTTGAAGTATAAACTCCTGTTCTGTTGGCTTTTTCTAGAGTATTGATGATTGCCAACTGATCTTTTTTAAATTTAGTGATAAGTTGTTTCATGACATTTATTTACTTCCTATGTTGCTTATTATTACAGATAATATTATGCCAAAAAGTTATTCAATAAAAAACCTTCTCATATTTTTTTCAAAATTTTCGTTAAAGTGATATAGCAGATATATTTTCTGTGTAGTCACATTGTTGGTTGTTTATATAAGTTACTATTCTAAATTTCGTATCTTCAGGAGGAGTCTCGTTCCATTCTAACCATTTTGATTTTAATAGAATTTCTAAGGTGGTGGAGCGAAACGGAGCCAGAAGCTGATTTGATCGTAAGAGAGAATTATCTTCATTTTTAATTAAATAGAAACTTGAGCCAAAAGGAATTATGACTTGGGGATTATGATTTGGATCATTGATAAATATGACAATTTGTAGTTGATCTTTATCTGTTTCTAGTGGCTGCTCACCAAGCTCTATAGCAATAAATATTTGGTTTTTATCCTGAATGATGCCAAACCGAGAAATATTGGAGCGTTCATCACATAAATCCGGACTACCCAAATTCTGTGAGCTAGAAATTAGTTTATTGGGGTGGTTTCGCTCCCAATCGCTGAGGAAGTTGTCATTCCCTAAAAAATGGTATTCATCACCGATAGTAGGATCAAGACCAATAGTCCATTCGAAGGTGTCACTTAGCCCATCTTGATCACTATCGTAGCTTGCTGGGTTCGTCCCCAATTGCGCCTCTTGATAATCAAAAAGTCCATCAAAATCATTGTCTTTGAATTGATCTTTGCTAAAACTACCCGTATTTTCATCATTGTCAAACCATGATGCTTTAATATTTTCGTTAGTGTCACCAGGGTAGCTTGGCAATTCTTTATATGCAAAGAGAAATGCATCAGTGTCATAAAATTCGGATTCGCGTAGTGCCTTCATGAGCAGTTGATGATGAAATTCATCATAGTTTACTTCTGCAAGAAGGAGGCTAAATAGTGCAGCAGCTTTGCGATAATAAAATAACGGTGTATGCGGCCTTTTGTTCCAATTAATATCAGCGATGGAATGGTCACTGGAAGCAAATTGAAACTCTTCGTCAATGAAACTGTTATTTTCTAATACTATATTCTTTTGAAAAACTCCCTTTCCGAAATATGATTCAAAAATTTTAAGTGTGAACCAATTACTATGACCTTCACGCAACCATTCTGACGGTAATTTGTACTCGGAAACATTAAAGCTATGCAAAAGCTCATGTGAGGCGACGAAAAAATGACTGATAGGCAGACCTGTTTCATTGGCAAAATTGTTAGGTTCATTGATGATAAAATGTCCAATTGCTGGAATATAAAGACCCGCTGTATTCATAAGACCTATAGAGATGACATTGTTAGTATCCCAATTATTTAGTTGGTTTTTTGTTAAATAGGTAGCATATGGCAGAGCATTTAACATGGCCCTATAACTCAATTCTGCGATACTTTGCTTAACATCAGGGCTGCGGCGCATGACAAGCATTTTATAAGCAGAGAGCTGCTTCTCAGAGTTCGGGATAGCCACTAAGCAAGCATAATCATCCACTAGACCTACAATATGAGGACCAGTGCGGTCGATTTGCTTTATTGAATCGCTGGTGAATATATCGACAGCAAATGGAAGCTCATTCAAGGTGCTCAGGTGCTTTCGATTTATGCGTATTTCAATTATATTGCCTGAGAGTTCTAATTCATAATCGTATTCTCCTTCCTCAGTACCTTGCTTGGCAGGAATGAATGCTTCATCATCCAGAATGTAAAGTCCACTATTAATGATTGCAAATCCATGGGAAAAACTAGCAACCGGTATAGTGGTCTGATCTTCAGGTAAAATGAAAGAATTAAAGAATATATTCATATAAGCTGGTTCAGTATTTTCTGCGATCCAGTCCGAATACAATTCAATAGCAATATAAAAGTTTTCATCATCAGATGCCCAAAAAAAAGATCTTAGATCGAGGTTTTCAAAGTTATTAGAATCGTCTTTTTTATCAATACTTACAATTGAGCCTACCGACCAGTCGTTAATTAATCCATCGATAACAATTTCACTCGGTGAAAGGTGGCCTGGAGCAGGAATAGGGTTCTCACAGACTGGGAAATTGTGATCGCGCCCATCATCATTGCTTACAATTTGAGTAGAATTTAACTCTAGCTCTTTTATTCCTTTGCCAATATCCCAACTTCCAGTTGGAATAAAGGTACGTGGATCTAGTTCATTTGCTTGTGGAACCTCTTGGGCTGTTTTAGCCTCGCCAGTATCTTCTATTGGGCTTGAATTACCAGAGGGGGCATCTGGGTTATCTTTTGCAGTGGGGTTATTTGCAGGTGCATCCGTGGAACGAGCAGTCTCACTAGAATCTTCCGATGACTCACCACAAGAGCTGAATATGATCAAGATCATTGTTAAAAATATGAAAGACCTGACAGTATGGAGCAAAATTAGCACCTTACCTCTCCCTTTTACCTTTTTTTCTTTGCTTAACAATATCTTCGGTGAAAACTATAGCTAGGTTTAAACACGCTTTGAAAAAATGCGAAGATGTCACAATCTGATGTTTCAAACATACCCACTAAATATATAGATATTTGACCCGATATAGATTTGAACCAAATTTTAATAAAATAAAATTTTTTCAAATGAATCTTACATATATTTTGTGAGAAAAATGCCGAGATTGAGATTCCATGACTGATTCAAATAACGACGAAAAAATTATTGAAAAAGAAGAAGTTCCTATGACAAATATTCATGCAAATCATGACCTGATTGTATTATTGGAGAAGTCCAAAAGAACATCTGAAAGTTTGATATACCACCTCCCTGATCTCATTATGATAATTGATAAAAATGGGAGAATTTTAAAAGGAAACTTTCAAATCGAGGAAGCTGTTAAATCTTTTGGGGCGGAACTTTTGTACTTCCCAGTTTCTCGATTATTTACCGATGAATCCTGGAAGCAGTTCCAAAAGAACTTGACAAATATTTGCAACTCTTCAGATGCAAAAAAAACGGTTGAATTTGAACTGTTGACTGATGGAATAAACTCGATTTCGAAACTCTATCACTGGAAACTATCTATTCTTGAGGGGCTGAAATCTCAGTCACCACTTGTGACCGTAGTAGGTCATGATATCACTGAAATCAAAGAAATGTTTAGAGAAATTGAGGAAAGTCACGATAAACTAAATAAATATAGTGAAGATCTAAAAAAATTAATTGGAGTCATTGAAGATCAAAACAGCCAAATTATGGAGGCATCCCAGTTGGTTCAACTAGGTGAGATGGCGGGAGGAATAGCACAGGAAATTAGTTTACCAATTGATTCACTGAAAACACATGCAGATAAGATGAATAGGGCTATTTCTTCCGATAAATCAGGTTCTCACGAACTAGAAGAAAATACTTTATTGCAGTCAGCCACATCTATTGCAGAGACTGTTGATGAAGTTTCTCGGGTCATTAAAACAATGAGATTTTTATCCAGAAGTGGGAAAAATGATCCCTTTGAGATGGTCAATATCAAGCAAGTTGTAGAAGATTCTCTCGTTTATTTCAAGAGTAAATTCGATCGTAATGGAATCAAACTTATGATTGATTTCGAAAAAAATGATATATGGGCTCAATGTAAAGCAGTACAAATTTCACAAATTATCATAAATTTACTTAATAACTGCAACGATTTTATCTCTCATCTAGATGAAAAATGGGTAAAAGTTAAGCTGTATGAAGACCAGGACAATTCGATTATAATTAGTGTAACTGACAGTGGGAAAGGAATACAAAAAGATGTGGTGAAAATGATGTTTAAACCTTTTTATAGTACTAAAAAAGATCATTCAGGTTTAGGCGTTGGTCTTAGCACTTCTGAATTTATTACTCATGATCATGGTGGTAATATCTGGTTGGATGAAAGTTCAGAGAATACAAAAATTGTAATAAAATTACCTAAAATGCAGAAAAATATACACTTACGAAACGCCGATAAATTCTAGTTCTATGTAGCATTTATTTCCTACCAAAGCTCTTAAAGTATTTATGCTAATACCCGAGCATATTAATTATGACAAGAAAAAAGTGAGGGGAACTATCGTGTTGTTGGTATTTTATAAGCGTCTTTTAAAGCTTTTGTCGGTTTTTTTCCTTATTCATTCTCCTTTAAGTTTTGGTGCTGTAAAAAAAGTTTCATCACCAAATCCAGTGCTTTATTTTCATCGGGATATGGGCTCTTTTCCTCTACTTCAGCAAGCATTGCGAGATCCAAAGATTTATTTAGGCAGAAAAATAACAACGAAAGAGTTGGATGGTTTGAACAGGAAAATAAAGTTTTATAGAGAAAATTTAAGATCCCTCAAGGGAGTAGAGTACTTAAATTCGCTGAGAGACTATTTGAGCATCTTGATAAAATATTCATATTATTGGGGTGATGTATTAAGTGGTCATGGCAAAAGTAGCATTCCTGAAAAAAAATTAAGAAAGATTCTCTATCGTACCCATATGAAAATTAAAAAAATTGGGGCTCATTTACATAAACTCACAAAAAATAGGCGAGAAAAAAGATGGATTTGGCTACATATTTGTATGATTGATTATCTGTATCCAAAACTTCGGAAGAATGCTGTTGATAGACTTAAAAAGCTAGTTAGAATGCCATTTGAATTTGATAGAAAAAACTTGATGAATTTTGCAATTAGTATCTATGAAGTTGGAAGTAGTAATCCTATTTTGAGAGCAAAATCGCTTGAGGTTCTTGATCGTATATATAATGAGCTACCTAAAAAAGCTTCTTTGCTTGCACATTTAGTACTGTCGAAAGCATTTATTGGAATTTCCAATGAAGGAAAGTCTATTGGAGGATTTAGTCAGTCCTATAGACAACATTTACAGCTTGTATCTAGTCTATGCAGGAATATGAGTGATGTCGAAAAAACCGATGTTTTACGTTATATGCTTGCAGTTTGGATGCATGCCAAAGATTTCAAGAATAACTGGAAATCTTTACCATTCAAGCACGAATGCTTTAAGTCTTTGCCTGATATGCTTGCAGTTGAAGAGCGATTAGCTTTGATGGAATGGAAACATGGAAATCTTGGGTCAGCTAAGAATATTTACCAGCGTTTGGTTTCTAGAATCACAAATAAAAAAGAGAAGGATGCAGTAGAAGAACGGGTTATTGATTTGTTAGCATTGATATATAAAGAAAATCAAGATCCATTTGCTTACCAAAAATACCTAGTGGATGCAGAAAAAGCTAAACATGGTACTCATATAGGAGCCAGGTTGCAAAATCTCCACTATAAGCTCTTATTTGCGGAATTTAGAAAAGTACAAATGACAAAGGATCCTGAGCTTATTATCACGATTGTGGAGCCTTTGATGGCGAGGTATTTGAATACTCAAAGTGCCGATTTTAGATCTCAGAGGTTAAAGATCAAGCTTGCAGATTTGTATTCCCAGTTTTCACTGCACAAAAAGGCTGAGAATCTCTATGGAGATATCAGTCAGGAGTCGAAGGGAGAAAAAAAGAAAAAGTTTCTCAAAAAACAAATTCAAGCAGCTTCTTATCTAGCAAAGTGGCCTATAGATGACCCTTGGAAGTTTAAACGTGGCTTGGTATCTAAAGAAAGAGATCATCTTTTACGTTTATACTATGGTTTATTCCAACTTGAAAAATCACTGAACTGGCAGGTTAGTAGTCATATTGGCTTGTTGGAAATTGATCTTGGCAGAGTCGACAAAGCTCATTTCGTTTGGCAAAACGCAATCAAAGCTCACTCGAAGGGAAAAGCTCCTAGAAAAGCGATGGGTACATTGATGAAAATTGCAGAGCAGCAGAAACAGTGGCAAAAGCTCGAGGATATTGTTTACATCAGTATGGAAAAAAATATAGTTCCATTGGTAAACGACAAGGTAGTCAGTGTTAGAGATAAGCTCGAAGAAAGTTTATATTTTGGCGCGTTAACTCTGAAAGATCAAAAAAAGCCAAATCTTGCTATTAAGAAACTAGTTACTTTGGAAAACACATATACACGGTCCCCAAAGTATTCTGAATACCTTTACCTTTTAGCGCAATGCTACAAGGCTGAGAAGGAATATGACAAAAGTTTAGAAGTCCTAGAACTTATTCTCGCACTTAAAAAGTCGGTTCCTTATTATAGGCAGGCACTTTTAAATGCAGCTGGAATTCGGACCGGCATGGCTGATGTAGCTGGAGCTTTAAAGTTATACCAGCACTTTTTGGTGAACTTTAAAAATGCTGCTGAGGTCGATGGTGTTAAAAAATCTATGATAGATATTTTTTTAGGACAATCTGAGTATTCAAATGCTAAGAATATGTTACTTACAATAGATATGAATAACTTGCCAAAAGATGAGCGAGAGAAGCTGGGAGAATTAATATTCTATACAACTTTAAAAGAAGATAATTACGATAATACCATCAATTTAGCGAGAAAAATTATTGCACAAAAACAGTACTCGCAGTTGCTTCAAATAAGATCATATGGGATTTTAGCAGAAAGTTTATACCAAAAAAATAATTCTCATCGGCTTTCTGAAATAGAAAATGCCTTACTTGCTATGGATCAAAACGTGATGGTAGTCTCCGATAAACTAAGCTTTATCTGGTATTTAAAGGCAAAGATTCTTGCGGAGTCAAAGATTAGGTCATTCAAGAAAGTCTTGACTCAAGATTTTGCAAACGTTGTTCCTTTCTTGGATTCATCTTATAGACAGATTAAAAAGTCTTTTAAAGCTGTGTGTCAAGTAAAGCAGGCAGCTTATTGCGTGCCCAGCATGCAAGATGTGTTAATATTCAACAAAAAAGTAAGTTCTTTTCTTGCGGACATTGCTCCCGAGTCATACCTTGATGCCAAGAAGCGGGAGGAATTTGATAGTGAAAGAAAAGAATTGAAAGAAAGATTGAAACAAGATTACGCAATTTCGAAGAAGGATGCATTGGTTTTACTTGAACATGGAAACACGAATCCAAAAGTAACCAAATCTCTTTTGTGGCAAAATGAAAGAGATTGGAACTTCCGATTAGGAAATGAATCAGGTACTGGCTTTATGCAATTATCTAAAGATTATATTAAGGGTCAATCAAATGAAGTATTATAGTTTGCTATTGATGTTTTTATTTTTTTCAGCATGTGCGGGTAGCTACCATGAAGAGCAAATGCAAGGTATTCTTATTAAGAAAAAAAATATAAAGCCTTTTTACAAAGATAAACAGCTTTGGCTTAGTGAGTTTGAGTCAAAAGATGGAATTTTAGCTAAAATTATTCAGACTATTGAGAAAAAAGAATGGAAGCAGAGCATTCATATGGCAAGGAATTATCTTAAGAAAAATCCTTTTAATAAAGGCTGCTTTTTGGTTTTGGCGACTTCTTATGCTGGTCTCGGGAAGTATGAAAAAGCATCCTACTATGCTAAGCTTGTGCTAAAAAAGTTTCCAACAAATGTCGCAGCGATCAATATCTTGGGGTTAAGCATATACTCCAGAGCAGAACTTCTAGAGGACTATAGGAAAGCTCAGAGGATCTTTCAGTTAGCCTTTGAACGAAGTGACAGAGAAGTCGCTGCTGGGCTTAATCTGGGATATTTATTATTGGAAATGGGAGATGCACAATCTGCTCAGAAAATATTTGTTCAAACCTCCAATCGCTGTGGAGGATGTGAAGAGTCAAAACTGGGGTATGCCATATCTTTAAGAAGGCAAGGAAAACACAACTTAGCTAAGGAAACTTTGGAGGTAATCGTTGCAAAAAATCCAGCTTTCATGACTGCTTGGTACCAACTTGCTCTCCATTACCGGAATGTTGAAAAAAATTATGAAAAATCATCGCAGTTCATCAGGAAGATATTAGATCAAAGTGATATGCAAGACATTGAGCTTGTAGAAAAAGCTCGGATGATCTGGTATGCGAATAAGGAAAATGTGGTGCTTTAGATCTAAGATAATTAATAATTTGTTATGAAACTTCATTTAGGGACAGAGTAGACATCTGTTTGATTGCTCCACAACCTTTGCTATCCATTAGAGTTGTCTAATTTTTTAACCAGCTAATATTATTATTTTATATGATTATTATGTAAATATTGATAAGCTGATCCCAAACGTAATTCTGGGAGGGCTTGATATGTTTATTTTCATGTTACCGGAAAGACAAGTGA
>JBGCDR010000034.1:0-68571 GCA_045105515.1 Oligoflexales bacterium | reverse complement strand
GCGCATGGGCACCCCCAAGATCTTTTGATTTTCCGACAATTATAGCCTTTTTAGAGAAACTGGGGAAATTCGCTAAAGATTATAGTGCTCTAAGCCTTACATACAAAGGCGGCGGTGTGTTTCCAATCAGGCACTAATTAAAACATTTCTATTTTTTACACTAAAATACTGATATACATCATTCATTGTTGATTCAGTCCATATCCATTCATTATAATTTCACATAATTTGAAATCTTCTTCTGTATCGATCTGAAATTGTTTATGAAGATTTATATTATAAATCCCTACTTTTTTCGTTAGCCTTCTTTCATATTTACGGATCAATTCAGGTTTGAATATATAAAATGAGCCATTTTCGAAGAAGGTTGAATATATTTCTTGTCTGAACTTTCGATTTTCATGATCATGTTTTACTCCGACATAGTGACCGTTTATATTTTTTTTCCACAGAAAATGGTCACTTTTCTTAACACACGAAAATAGAGAATCTAAGTCATTTTCCATAAAAAAACTGATAGCCTTATCTATGTCATCTGCTTCTCTTAAAGGAAAAGTAGCTTGCATGCCTATGATGAAGTCAATATTTGTGCGTCTACTCTGTATGAAATCTATTGCATGGATCCAAGCATGGTCAGACGATGCCGAGTCAGTTGCCAGGGCCTGCGGTCTTATGATTTTATTTGCTCCCTAGGATTCACTAACTTTAGGATTTCTTCACAATCTGAAGTCACCCAAAACGATTCAACGTATTTTGACTTTTGGCTTGTGAGATGGACCAAACAATTAAAGGTTTTCCACAAAGTTCATGATATTTTTTTGGGGAAGGCCTTTAGATCCGCCTCTGGCTGGAATTATGGCAACGATATTCATAACGTCCACTTTAAATAGGAAAATCTAACAAATTCTGCTTTTTGAAGTAGCTTATCTATAAGATCCATCCTAGGTGTGACCACCTCTAAAGAGTTTTTTTAGCGTTAGTAGTTAAAATATACTCCAATATTTCTGGTGTTTGTCTTGAGAGGGTAGTTTATAAATGATATGATTTTTTGAGCTTGCTAATGACCAAATTAGATTTTCCTATATTAGAGATTTCTTGGACGAATAAATGAAGACATTATTCTCTTTGGTCTGATGAGAAAAGCTAAGCATAAGGGAGTAATAGTGATGTCTATTTTAGTTTTTTTTACTATGAGTAGAAAATGAAAGGTAATTGGGTAGAAAGCTGGTTAAAAAAGGAAGACTGGAATGAACTGTGCAAAAGTATGCATGGTCATAACATATACCATTCTTATCAATGGGGAATATATAAGGAAGCTTTTGGATGGCAAGCTGTTAGGTTTTTAAAAAATAATAAGGTAGGTGAGCCTATAGCTGCAGTTCAACTTCTGATAAAAAAGGGGGCAATGGGCCTTGTATCCTTGCTTTGGTGTCCAGGAGGCATTCTTGGCCAATTAAATGAGTCAAGTCCCGAGATACTATTTTCATCAAAAATATTCTCAGAAGTCATTAAGCCGAAGTACATTAGAATCTCTTTTCAGAAGTCACTGGACGCATCAGATTATTTCTTCTTACACTCTATTGGGTGGAAGCCTGCATACAATAAAATCTCTTCAGGAATGTCGTTTTTGTTAAAAAAAATAGAATCGGAAGAGATTTTTTTACAAGGTTGTACTAGCAATTGGCGACACAACTACCGCAGAGGGACTAAAAAAAATACTTACTTAATTGAGGAATGGCTAGATCCTAACCCACAAGATATGTGGAATGTGTATGAAAAAATGGAGCACTATAAGGGTTTGAAAAGGCAGTATTCCAAACAAGAACTGGTTAATATAACACAATGCCTGCGCCCTTTTCTTGTAATGTGTAGAGCGATTGACAGCAATGGAACAACAGTAGCTTTTAGAGGGGCAGCGATTTTTGGGAACCAATGTTTGGATTTTTTTGCAGCAGCTTCTCCAGAAGCACGCAAATCCTATACATCGCACTTACTATTGGTAAAATTATTACAGATATGTCGATCCAAAGGCGGTGGATCGTACGACTTAGGCGGTATTGATCCTTTGAAAGCTCCGGGTGTATACAATTTTAAAAAAGGAACTGGTGCCGACCCTGTTGTTTATCTTGGTGAATGGGAGTGGGCATCGTCCAAGTTTTGTATGAAGTTTTATAATCAGATTATTAATTGGCGTTTTAACCCTCAAACTCAAGGTTCCAAGTTGTCTTCACCCAAACAAGCTGTACTTCAACATTGATTTGATAATTCTTACAGCCCGCAACAGCATCGAAAGAATTAAGATAATGTGTTTCCGGATAGTTTTAAAGATTTTTTTACCTCTAATTTATTTACTTGCTATAGATCGAGCTTCGTCCTCTGAAGGTCCAAATAACGAAAAACTCCTCAACTACTCCACCCTCGACCATAAAATAGCTCTAGATTATTTGCGGGCAGGAAATCATGATGCTAAGGGTATTAATAACTACTATTTTAAGGTAATGTTTGTTGGCTTAATCGATGATGAAAAAGAACATCTTTTAAGTTTTGATAAAAAACGAAAAGTCGAGGAAGAATATTTACGTTTTGGCGAAATGCAGCTTCCAGCGTTTAAGAATTATGAGGTGGATTCTAAGGGTAAAAATATTGTCCAGCTTGTGGTTGAGGGCGACGCCTTAAGAGAGTTAGTTCGCAAGGTTATGAACGATCTAGCCCCCGATAAAAAGCACCATATTCCCGAGTATAAAGTTGCAGTGCAGGTGAAAATACAGCTCTATGAGCAGGAAAAAAAGTATTGGGTCATAGATGATGATCGCCAAATTTCGGAACTAAGTTATTTTGCGATTCCTTTTGCTACCTCTGATAAAGTCCTCTATCAGGACCAGCACCTGGTAATGAGCGATAAAAAAGGCCTGAGGGCTATTCTTAATGTGCTCTATGATAAGAATGTCGTTAAAGAAAATTAGTGGTGTTTTGTGGGAAATGACTCCGCGCGCTACGCTTGGTTGCCGTGATGGTGGTGTATGTTAGGAGGGAGATAACTCCATGTGAAAGGCTTGGTTGTCATGATGGAAGTTGTTTTCTTAGGTAATCTGGACAGATCTCCCCAAGCTGGATTAATCAACTCAATTAGAAAAATCTTCTTCTTCCTAGACCATTTCTTGATCTGATTTTCTCTTGCAATTGCCTCAAGAGCTTTCTTATGAATTTCATAGTAAACGAGCTTACGGATGTTATATTTTCTTGCAAAGCTAGAGTATCCACCAACATGTTCTGAGAGCCTCCGTTCAAGATTATTAGTTATGCTTGTTTAAAAAACTGTGTGATGCCTATTTGTCAAAATGTAGACAATAAATTGACATTCCATGAAATAGAATTTGGCAACTTATTGAATATTTCGCGAGAGACATCAACAACGGGAGCATGTCGCTTAGATAATTTTTCAAGTCTCTTCAGTGAGTCCATCCATGCTACCAGGAACAAAGGCATTTTTTGATATTGAGTCATGACTTTGTTTGTGGGAGATGACTCCATGCACTTTGCTTGGTCGTCATGACCTTTGTTTTGTTAGAGGTCTTTCATAAAGCTTTTAAGCCCAAACCAAGTTTGTTTTTTCAGCTCCGGTGAGTGCATAAGCTCGCAGAGGTGATACAAGGGAAAAATGGTTGTTGTGTCTGCAGCAATTTTAATCGGTTTATTGGCTTTTTCTAGGAATGGAGACGGATCGTTCATGATAATGCGGTATGGCATGCGTCCGAAGCAGAACACAGCCTTTGGCCCTTGGGTCCTGACTAGTTCTAAAAATTGCTGCTGGTAATCCTGATAATTTGCAAAGGGAACGCTGCAGTGATCGGTCTCTAAGCCAAGTAGTCTAAATTGGCTTTTTAAGTCGATACCGAGGGCGCTTAAAATCTTGATGAGCAGTTCACGTTCCTTGCCGAAGACCAGTTTTTGTCCCTTCACACAATCTACGATCCCAAGGTAAGGGGCTTGCTCGTTGCCAGCGCTGCGGAAAAGAGGGGTAGTGCTTTGGGTTTTGGGCTGAGCTGCAGCTTGTAGCTCTACTTCTATAGTATTTTCAGTAGCTAATTCTTCAACTGGGCTTACCTGCGGCACCATGGCAAGGGTATCTACAATTGGCCAGCACTGTCCTCGCTCCTGAAGCCAGAGTAGGTAGTTTTGAATTTCTTGGTGCTGGGCTGCTTGCATGTTTTTTCTCTTTCTTTTGGCGTGCTTTATAGGAGATGCCCTGACCGCCTTCGGCGTCGGTATGAAGCTTGTCCGTGGGAGTTGCCTCCACTCGCTGTTGCTGGGTTGGCATGACGACAGTCCCTGAGGCATGGGTGAATTTAAGCGCTAATCTTAAAAGCATTCTTACGGCGTAGGCTTATATAATCCCAACATGTTTTCATATTTTTATTACACTTCATGGGATCAGCGCCACATTTTTTGGCTACTTTATATAATAATAGGGCCTTGGTGATTTGCTTGCTCTTCTTCAGAGCCTGGGCGGTGAGGAATAGTGCAGTGGGGTTATGTGGGGCGATAAATAGTGCTCGGTGTAAAATATTGACACTAGGTTTGAATTCTTTTAAGCGCTGCATACACTCAGCCAAGGCTAAGTAGCTCTCTAGCTCTGGTTTGCGTTTTACTACAATGCTCAGAGCTTCTTTGGCCTTCAGATAATTTTTTCGCTTCATTTCAATAGCAGCTTTAACCTTCCAGGCCTCTGGGTGTTCATTTTCAATTTTAAATACTGGTTCAAGAGCCTGGATTGCTTCTGGTAGGCGTCCAGCGCTCAGGTAAAAACGAGCCATGTATATGTGCGCATCGAGTCTCTCTGGGTGAGCTTTGCGCTCCTCCCTCAAAATGGCTTCAGCTTTGTTGATTTCCCCAGCTTGGGTACAGTAGGTGATAATTGCTTGTAGTGACTTACTTTCATTGGGGTAGTAGCGACGCAGACGTTTGAAATAATAGCATGCTTTGTTTATGTCATCGGAGAGGGCAAAGGCTTCACCTATTCCTAAAAGAGCATCTTTGTCCTTAACATCTTCTCTTAAGGTCTCGCGATAATGCTCTATGGCTCCTACTGTGTCGTTTTGAGCCAGAAGTAGCCGGGCTATAAGGTTTTGTCTGCTCGGCTGTTTAGGGTTGTACTCAAGTTCCTTGCTGAGTTGGTGGATGGCGTCTGAGTAGTCTTTTTTATACACATAAATATCTGCAAGAGTTGCGTAGTTGCGGTAGTAGGTGGCTGACTCTTTGATGTTTTCGTTCAACAAAGTGATGGCTTTGTCTATCCGTTTACAACGAAATAAAGAAACCGCGTAGCTGTGGCGAGCACGCAGACTCGATGGGTCCAATTCCATTGCCTCTTGATAAAGTTTTGCAGCCTGTTTGATCTGCTTTGCCATCATATGGCGGTCCCCTTCGCGCAGCTTTTGCAGAGCAGGAGCAGGTGAGTAGAACTTGTGAAGCACTTGATTGACCTTGGTGGTCATTGCTTCAGCCTGAAAAGGTTTAATGATGTAGTCGTCTGCGCCCATGTCGCTTGCTTTGACGATATCTTCTTTGCTTGCTTCACCAGTGACAATAATCACCGGGATGTCAGCCCTGATAGCTCTGCTTCTAATATAATGTAAGACATCGAAACCATTGACCTTACGCATATAGAGATCGATAAGAATTAGGTCGATGTCAGGGTGACGAGATAACTCTTTGAGGGCTTCTTCCCCATCAAAGCATTCGATAATATTAACAATTCCCATGCTGGCTAGGATTCGCTTCATGGCTTTGCGGATGGGATCTTGGTCATCAACGATAACCGCCTTAATTTCCGCTATATTGTATGCACTAGTGTCGGTCATTAGTATACGGAACCCCCTCGTTCTCTTAATCGGAAACTTGTGCAAAATCTGTAGTTTGCTTGACGGAGATGGCTCCACTCCCTTCCTTCGCTAAAGCAACGAAAGGTGGGTCGCCATAACAGTTGTGTCTTGGTTTATGTTCAAAGTGGTGGGTCGCTAGGCCAGTCTTTGGCTAGCTTCATATAAGCTCTGGCGGTGGGGTCTTCGGGGCTATTGCTATGGGCACGCTCCCACGCGTTTTTGGCGAGATGATTTTGGCCTTGTTTATAGAGCAAAAGACCTAGGTAGATTTTAGCAGGAGCATAGCTAGGAAAATTCCTTTCCAAGTCCACCAGCTCCTTTTTTGCCAGATCATCTTGAGCTAGTTTCATCAGGCACTTAGCTAACTGCAGCTGAACGTCCGGCATAAATTGGTAAATTTTAAGTGCCTTGCGAAACTCGTGTACTGCTTCGTTTAGTTTTCCTATCTGCAGGTAAGCTTCAGCGACCTGGACGTGAGTGTTCGCTAAGCGTCCGTTGAGAGCAGGGTTTTCTTTAGCTTCGGCAGTTGCTGGATGCTTACGTAGCTGCTTGTAAACTTCTCTAGCTTCGTCATAGCAGCCCAAGTCACAGAGGGTGATGCTTAGGTTGAGGATCGCTTCGAGATACTCAGGGTTTCCTAGGTGAGCTTTGCGGAATTGTTTCAGAGCTTCCGGAAATTTCGACTGCTTGTGGTAAACGAGCCCCAGTAGGTTATGAAGGTGAGGTGGGTTTTTGTATCTGCTGAGGCTGCTTTTTAGGAGGTTTTCTGCTGCTTGGTATTTTTGTTGCCGCAAAAACGCTCGCGACTTTTGAGTAATCTGCGCTAGTTCTTGCCGGTCTAAGTTCATTAAGCCACCGATATGGATTCAAAGCTGCGGCTTACAAGTACTTTGATTTGACCTGGATAAGCCACATCTTCTTCTATTTTTCTTGCAATCGACTCTGTGAGGGCCTGTACTTCGTTTTCCGAAACTGCTTTGTGGTTCACCTGGACATGTACCTCTCGGCCTCCATTCATAATTGCCATGTCTGAGATGCCACCAAAGCTTTTTACCGCTTCAGCGATGGCATCAAGCCGGATTTGGTATCCTTCTTCTAGATTAACACGGGCACCAGGGCGCGCGCCAGATAGGGTGTCAGCTGCGCGCAGAACATAAGCTAGAGCGGATTCAACCAATAGGTCTGCATGGTGCGACATAACAGTATCGCAGATCAAACGGGTCTCGCCGTAACGATCGGCATAATCACCACTGATAACCGCATGGCTGCCTTCAATACGATAGTCGATAGCTTTGCCAATGTCGTGAAGCAAGCCAACACGCTTGCCCAGCTCAGGGTCAACACCCAGTTCGTTTGCTATGATGCCAGCAAATACCGCAACTTCAACTGTATGATGCCACTGGTTTTGCCGGTAACTGGTACGCCAGTTTAAGGCGCCAATGAGTTTTTGAACTTCTGGATGAATGCCATCTAGCTGTAGCTGGCGCACCGCTTTTTTTCCGAGGATAACAGCCTCCCCTTCAAGTCTAGCGCGGTGTTTGTTATAGAGCCCTTGAGCTCTATTCCACTGGTTTGGTGGCTGGTTGATCAATTCGGCTAAAGCTAAGCGAGCAGCTTCTTTGTAGATGCCATATCCGCCAGCAACTTTTAAAATTCCCTGGGACTTCTGATCTTCATTGCCTCCGCCGATAAGCTTGATAGTGGTGCCGGAAAGTTCAGCCAAGTCATCCAGCAGTTTGCATGAATCTTGATTGACATAGGACATGGATTTTTCATTGGGCACCTCCACAACGTTCACTGCTTTGGGCCAAACAAAATTAGGAGCATAGCGTGCATGTACCCGGTCCAGGACTCTTTGGGCTCTTTTGCGAGATGAGGAGTTTAACTCTTCTTGCAGTGATTTAAGGACTTTTTGGCACTCTAGTTGCCGGTTTTCTCGGTATTGGTTGGCAATACTATCAGTGGTATTTTTGGCATTCAGATCAGCTACTTTCTCCAGGGCTTGGATAAGCAGCTGCTTGCTGGCTTGCACTTCTTTTTTTGCTTCCTCTGCCTGGCCTTCCACAGAATTGAGGTGCTTAGCCTTTTCATTGATCGTGTTCTCAATTTTTACAATGCGCTTTTGCTCTTGTTCGTAATAAGACTCCTGCGCTCCAAGGGCTTCCTCCTCAGTGATCAGGTCTTCTTTTTGTTGGGCGATAGAGGCATCGAGGTCCTCGAACATCAGCTTTTCATTTTCGATGGCTTGTTGTTTTGCATCTTCAATGATAGCAGCCTGTTGGCGTTTGGCTTCTTTGATAACTTCTTCTCTTTGGGCAAGGTTTTCGCGCCGTTCCAAGTAGGGTAGGAGCTTTAAAACTAGCAGGAAAAATAGAAATCCTACCGCCACTGAAGCGAGGCCTAATAGTATTGCAGTTTGGTATTGTTCCATGAGTCTACCTTTGGTTTATGATGACAGTATCTAAAGGATCTTCCGTTTTTTATCCATAATCTTTAAAATGGAGATTAGGTTTCTTCGGGCTCTCGTAAACATACTTAAGGGTTTGGCTAATATTATGAAAAAAACATCAGCAACAAACACATTAATGGTCTTAAAGCTCACAAGTATCTTACTCGCAGTCCTTCCATTCTCTTATAGTGTATATGCAAAGCCGTTCACGGAAAAGACTGAAAGGTTCGAAATTGATTGGGGAAGTTTGAGAATTAGGTTTTTTGGCAAAGGAAAACCGGAGACTGGTAATCAACCTTATTCTGAAGTAGAGAAAAAAGCTTGGAATGAAGGATTGTTGGCCATACGCGATGCGGTCGCTGTTTATCATAAAGAACAGCTCTTGGCTTTGAATGTGGATCAAACTCTTGCTGAACAGAGTGGCAAGGCAGCAGGAGATCGTATAGCCAGCTCTACTTACTCTTATCGTAATAAGTATTTTGAGGATGGTTCCGTTGTGGTTTACCTGGAAAATAGCCTCGCTAGAGCTTTAAAACGCCAAGATATAAGTTTTAAACAAGAAAAAGCCCCCTCCTTATCAGGGAGTCGATTCAGTGGTTTAGTCATTCGTTCAACTAAACCTTTGAAACCTATTTCAAATTATAAGCTTGTTGATGAAACAGGACGGGTATTATTTCAAGTGACTGACGTTTCGAAGGAGGCTTACGAAAAGTATCTGATGGGAAAGTGGTTTGTGAAGCCTAGCCGGGATGAGCTTACGGGTGCAGTTGGGCCGAAGCCTGTTTCTTTGCCTATGACTCCAAAAGGCCCCGGGGTGTTTGAGGTGCAGGGGTTTTCATGGAAAGAGGCGATTCAGGATAGCGCGGCTATCTTAGCAAATGCGCGCATTGCAATTGTTTCTCCGCAATAATGTGTTTCAGCTTTTTCGCTGATTTCCTATGCTCTATAAGGAGATCCCCGTACAACCTTTCTGCGAAAGGCTTTGGGGGTTACGGGAAAAGCCAAGACCAATGGGGTTTTGAGGTTCATCTCCTAAATTCCATACTTTTATTTTTGAATTGGGAGCAAGGATTCTAAAGACCTTGCTACCTGTTCTTGCATTCTCAATCGCTTTTGGATATTTTTGTCCTTTGCACTTGCGCAGCAGAATTAGAAGTGATAGACAAAGGGGCCCCCGTTATTTGTGGGAATGTTGGAAGCTAACGGTTTGAATGAAACCGAGGAAAGTAAGATGCCTAAATTAAAGACTAAAAAGGCTGCTGCTAAACGCTTTAGAGTTAAGCCTTCTGGAAAAATCAAGCACGATCGCTCTAACCACGAGCACATTTCTACTAAGAAGCCAAAGAACAGAAAGAACAGGCTTAAAAAAGGTAGCTATGTGAAAGACGCTGACAAAGGATTAGTCATGCGTTGCCTGCCAAATGGCTAAGGTGTGATCTCTGATTACTAGAAAAATTCATTAATTGGATCAATAGGATACCGTAAAATGTCTCGAGTTAAACGCGGCTTTAAAGCGCGACGTAGAAGGAAAAGAGTTTTAGACCTTGCGAAAGGTTTTAGAGGGTCTCGTAACAACCGTTTTAAAACGGCTATTCACGTAGTCAAGAGAGCGCTTGCATTTGCATACCGCGATCGTCGTGTTAAAAAGCGTGAGTTCCGCAGACTATGGATTATCAGAATTAACGCTGCAACTAGAGCAGCTGGCCTAAAATATTCTGAGTTCATGAATGGACTGAAGAAGTCTGGCATTGAGCTTGACCGCAGTGTTTTAGCTGACATGGCAATCAACGATCAGGCAGGTTTCACTGCATTGGTATCGAAAGCTAAAGTAGCGCTCGCGAAGTAGCAACTCTTATTTTTGTCCCCACCTTACCCTCCTTAGTTTTAGCAAAGGAGGGTTTTTGTATTTGTCACGGTTGGTCACCCCGCTTTCCTAAAACTTCAGCCGCCTGGCAATGACGGGTGAGCAGCTGCTTCAAAAGCTCTTAGGACCTTTCTTCTTCGTTTCAATATCTTATTGATGGCTGCTTTAGCAATTATGCCGTCCAAGGTTTGGTAGAGGATTTGAGCATTCAGGTTTTTTACCCGCGTGTAAAAAGCAGCTGCTGGAACTTGGTCTTGGGGAAAAACATAGCTCTTTTCATAGCTATGACGCTTGTCGACCCAATACCTTTTGAGCTTTGCTGGAAGAAAATTGCCACGTAGTGCCCAACTATTATCTATTGCGATTGGTTGATCTAAGCTAGGAAGGTAGAGGTAGTTATATTCAAATTTTATTTTCCTTCGCGAGTAGAAGTCTCCTCGATCGATATTTTTTGTTAAATAATCGAGCAAATACATTTGAGCAGATTTATGCTTATTCATATCAGGCAAGTGTGGGTCCGATATTTTTTTTGCATCCTTAATAAAGTATTGGAGTGAGCCAAGTTTTTTTTGATCCACTTTCCTAGAAATCGTCAATGGAACGATATCCGTTTGTAATAATCTGTCGACCAAGTATGTAGCAACTTCAGAACCAACATGAGAAGACAGGTTTGCTTGTTGAGGTTTGTAAATGGCTCTTATTTGTAGATCTGGTGAATCGACATGATTGAAGCTTAGCAGCCAAGTTTTGGTAGCTCCTCCTCCCTGGGGTTCTTTACTACTTATTGGAGCACAGAGTAAAAGATGTTTTAAACTAGCTTCTAACTTGTCACCAAGTTGAGTTTGCCCATAACGATTTAAAAGCCAGATGCTTTCTTGAATGCGATAATCTTTTAAGAACCTTGCAAGCAAAGAAAGAGCTTGTTCATCCCAATGCACATCTTCTTTTGCAAAGCTTAAGTAATTCTCTGCCTCATCTATGGCTTCATTTAGGCTATTTTGTTCTTGGGATTTGCAATCTGGGTCGAGTATTTCTTTTTTATCAGCAGAGCCAGTAGAACTGCACCAGAAACCTGCATGCGCAATATCGAGAGATAAGATCAAACATAAGGCCAAAGCTATGGTGCAGATAGTACTGCCATGTGGAAATTTCATAGGCATTGTCCCCTTTTTCGGCTTTTTTTGTACCAATGCTCGTTTCCTCGAGCTTGGTTATAGTACGTTCTTCAAGTAATTGCACTGAAATATTCCTTGAAGGAAACATCGAGACAGAATAGGAATTTTCCCAACTTTTCTGAGAAATCTTACTTGAGAGATTGAATTCTGTGCATTTTATAATCTCAATAAGACTGATAAAATCCAATCATTTTAGAAATTAAGTAAAAATATTTTTAAAATATCAATAAATTCCCCCAATTTCCGATACATACCATGTAGGATAAAGGAGGAGCTTACCTTGGGTCTTTTTATCTACATTCTACGAGGATTTGTTCCAGTATTTTTAGGTTTGCTGGGTGTCATAATCATCACTCAAGTCATTCAAAACTCTCGCAATCTATCCCATACAAATGCCCTACTTAAGGATTTGGTAGCTAACGCTATGAGCTATGATGAGCTTCGTTATCAACAGCTTGAACAAGAGCTCCATAAACGGGTCTTATTTTATGAGGGTGAAATAGCAAGAGCTCATACCCTCGATGGAATGATTGTTAATCGCGAACTACTTGATGGAAAAATCCGAGATGAGTGCGATAGCCTTCTATTTTCATCTATCAGGTATGTCTCACTAAAAAAGTTAGGCTATCAAAGACGTGCTGAGAATGCTTGGCAGAGCATCAATAAATCGCAAAATCTTGGGAAATGGCAGAGACATCCAAACTGTGACCATTGGACATCACGGGACATGATCCTTGGACTTATGGTCGCACTTAGTCAATCACCGCCCAATAGCGATCAAACGATTAAACAGTTTTTTAATTATGTTGAAGTCAACGATGGCTACTTTGGTGATGGACCAATCTATGTTAGCTTTTTGACCCCTGGCTTAGCAGAAACTTTTCGTAGAATGTCGATCTTTTACGAAATCGAGGAACACCCGCCAATCATTGCTCGAGGCTTTTCAACCTTCGAGTTTGATACTTTATTTACCAAACGGGGTTACACATCACATCTCCTTGCTCTTCATCTATGGCTAGAGCTAGAGGTCCAGTCTCTTTATCAAGAAAAGGGTCTATGGCGAGGGCCAAGAAGTTTTATGTGGGAAGTCGCAAATGTTTTGAGTCCATTTACTATTCATAATATGTACAAGCAACGGCAAATGTGGCTAGCACAACAATTATTTGAGGTTGACCATAAGAATTTATTCTTTAAGTGGCTTCGACTGAAGATGGGGGGAGTCTACGATAAAAGAGTGCAGGTGGCTATGCTTGAAGAGCTTTTGTCTATGCCTCAGTTTCCCAAAGATAGCTTGCCACAAAACTGTCATCGTAGCGCTGACTACCTGTGGCAGAGGGATTCCCAAGAGTATTCCCCTGGTAAAGACTGTACCCGTCAGTACAGTGGGGTAGACTTTCTTTGGCTTGCAGCATTGTTGCTCGATGACGACAGCACCCCTGAAAAAACAGTCCAGTTTTTGTAATATTACTCCAATCTTTCAGATATTCTGTATGGTCACACTTGGCAGAGAATTGAGTTAAAATGAAAGGGATACCTTTTTCATAATTCTTTGCTTAGGAAATACATATGAGTAAACCAAAATCATCACCGATGATTAAGGTCATCTTGGTAGCAGTTGTTGCAGTTGCATTGATCGCTTTTTTTTATTTCGATTTAGACAAATTCTTGACCCTGGATTACCTCAAAGAGCAGCGTGAGAGCTTAAAAGCTTATATTGCGGAAAACACTCTTACTGCAAGTTTAACTTACATGGGTGTTTATATAGCTATCACAGCTTTATCCGTTCCCGGAGCTGCTGTGATGACTCTAGCTGGGGGAGCTTTATTTGGGCTAATGATGGGGACAATCATGGTTTCCTTTGCAAGCACCATTGGAGCTACTCTTGCATTCTTAACCGCGCGTTTTTTACTAAGGGACTGGGTTCAGGAAAAATTTGGCGAGAAGTTAGAGAAGATTAACAAGGGAGTAGAGGAAGAAGGGGCTTTTTATCTTTTTACTCTACGGCTTGTGCCAATTTTTCCTTTTTTCGTTATCAATCTTGCAATGGGATTAACTCCCATTAAAACAGCGATATTTTTCTTCGTAAGTCAGCTCGGAATGTTTGCTGGAACGGTGGTGTATGTAAATGCTGGAACCCAGATTGCTGAGATTACCTCGCTTAAAGGGATTCTCTCTCCAACTTTATTATTTTCATTTGTTCTTTTGGGCCTATTTCCGCTGATTGCTAAGAAACTTACGAATTTTCTTAAAAAGAAAAAGGGTAAATCTCAGGACAGTGATGTGCATAATGATAGCAGTCCTAAGGCTTCCTAAGAGAGTGGCATGCCTCCGAACAAAGTGAGGGTTAAGGCATCTTTTAGGATATTGCTAACCGCAAAGTTTAACAGCTTAGCATGGCAACGTGAGCTCCCTTTTGGTTTGACTATTGTAGTATCGCGACTGTCTTTGGGTCCAATCTATGATTCGAAGATTTGATCCTGCTCTCGCCACTTCTGAGCTTCTTTCCATATAGGAACTAACTGAGAAATAAGGGCCTCAGCCTGATCAAGCTTGAGTTGAGCTGCTGCATCACTTTTGGCTTCAGCAGGACTAGGGTGAACCTCAATGAAAAAGCCGCTCAAGCAACCGGTTGCAGCAGCGCTTCGAGCCAGGAGTGGAGCAAATTTACGGTTAGCCCCTGAAGTCTGAGCATCGCCCGTAGGAGGAATTTGAGTACTGTGAGTCACATCAAAAATAAGCGGTAGCCCAAAATCATTCATCATGGGAAAGGCGCGCATATCTACTAATAGATCACCATAGCCAAAAGAAGTTCCGCGTTCAGTGAGGCTGGCATTAAGTTCCAAACTATTTTTTTCACAGGTTTGCCGAACCTTCTCTGCGATATTGTGCATCGATCCAGGCGACATAAACTGCCCTTTTTTGATATTAACCATCCTACCTGTTTCCACGGCAGCAACGAGTAAGTCTGTCTGCCGACAAAGAAAGGCAGGAATCTGCAGCGCGTCAAAAACCTCTCCAGCGTCTCTAGCCTGCTGAGGTTCATGGATATCAGTTATCAATTTGCAGCCATATTTGTTTTTTATGGCTTCGAACCATGGGAGCGATTTTTGAATTCCAGGGCCACGATAACTGTGAATTGACGAACGATTGGCCTTATCAAAGCTTGCTTTGAAGAAATAGCTAAAACCAAGACGAGTAGCCAACTTGCTAAGGCAAGCCGCTACTGTTTCCATGATCTCAGGCGACTCCGCCATACAAGGGCCGGCGATAATGATTGGTTTTGAAAGAGGCGTCATTTAAATACATTCCCATTAAATCAGATGCTTAGGTCTTGTATGTGCACAAGCCTTGGCATCATGTATACCAGTTTGAACTCAGAGGTGCCATGATCTATAGATCTTTTTTTAGAAAAAAAGCATAATCATCATTGACGAAAATACCGGTTCGTCGTAAATAGAAAACCCTTACATGGTACGGCGCTTTAGCTCAGTTGGTAGAGCAGTGGACTGAAAATCCACGTGTCCCCGGTTCAAATCCGGGAGGTGCCACCATCTTTTTATCTAATCCACTTCCGGGTGTTAGGAAAGTCGTTCATATGGAGACATTGGTAACCATAGTTCATGTTATTGTTGCTCTGTTTATGATCTTGGTAGTTCTTGTTCAAGGCGGTAACCAAGGTGGAATTGGCGCAGCTTTTGGCGGTGGTAACTCTCAGGGAGTGTTTGGCGCTTCAGGGGCGACTTCATTTTTAGGAAAATTAACCTACGCTGCAGCGATGATCTTTATGGTCACTTCCGTTTCTCTAGCCATAATGCAGGGAAAAGGTGGTGATGTAGGTATGAGTGAGAGGCTAAAAACTCTCAACGAAGAAAAAGCTCAACAGCAAAATCCTGAGCCAAAAACTACTGAAGAAACACCAGCTGCCAAGCAAGATTCAGAGGGTAGTGAGGATGAGGATAAAGCTTCAGGCTCGCAAGAGGGTGCATCAAAGGCGCCAGCTGGTGATAAGGGAACCACAACTACTCCGGCTGCTGAGAGTAAAGTTCCAGCTCAAGAACAAGAAAATAAATAAGCATCTAATGCTTACATATCTTATGCGAAGGTGGCGAAATTGGTAGACGCGCTAGGTTGAGGGCCTAGTCCTGGCAACGGGGTGAGGGTTCAAGTCCCTCTCTTCGCACCACTTTTCTTCAGATTTATCTGCAAGTAGATAGACAGAGTTTTTTTTCTCCATAGTCAATTTGCCTCAAACAGTCTTTTTATAAAAATTCAAAAACATAGAAAAATTAATTATCTCGCGGTAATTGTTGTCCAGTTATGTGCTTTTGTTCTAATGCAGGAGCAATATGCTTAAGAACTTCCCAGTCATACAGAAGAGATAAATCATGCGCATAGAATCTGAATTAAAAATTGGTTTTAAAGATGTTTTGATCCGCCCAAAGAGATCCACATTAAAAAGTCGTTCTGAAGTTTCTTTGGTAAGGGACTATACCTTCCGTCATAGTCGATTCGAATGGTCAGGAGTACCAATCATAGCTGCAAATATGGACTCTGTAGGAACTTTTGCGATGGCAAAAGTGCTATCAGAATATCAGATAATGGTAGCAGTTCATAAGCACTATACCGCTCTGCAGTGGAAGGAATTTAGTACGCAGACAGGCCTTGATGCACTAAATTATATCTGTGTAAGCACCGGGATTAGTAATGCAGATTTTGAAAAGATGAAGCAAATTTTGCAAGTTGCTCCTTCTTTGCAATTTATCTGTATTGATGTGGCAAATGGTTATACTGAGTACTTTGTAGATTTTCTAAAAAAAGTGCGCGAAGATTACCCTGATAAAACCATCATTGCTGGAAATGTAGTTACCGGGGAGATGGTCGAAGAGCTTATTTTAGCCGGTGCTGATATTGTGAAAGTTGGTATTGGCCCCGGAAGTGTCTGCACGACCCGTGTTAAAACTGGGGTTGGCTATCCGCAGTTATCGGCTATCATCGAATGTGCCGACGCTGCCCATGGATTAAAAGGGCATGTAATTTCCGATGGAGGCTGCACCTGTTCAGGTGATATAGCCAAAGCATTTGGTGCAGGGGCGGATTTCGTTATGTTGGGAGGGATGCTTGCTGGACATGATGAGGGTGAGGGTGAAAAAATAGAAGAAAATGGTGAGCAGCTAATGGAATTCTATGGAATGAGTTCTGCTGCAGCGATGAAAAAACATAGTGGCGGTGTTGCTGATTACCGAGCTTCTGAAGGTAAGGTGGTCCGTGTTCCTTACCGCGGAGAAGTTTTGGTGACCATAAAAGATATTTTGGGTGGTGTGCGCTCTACATGCACCTATGTCGGAGCAAGTAAGCTAAAAGAACTTTCTAAGCGTACGACCTTTATTCAGGTGCGTGAGCAGGAAAATAAGATTTACTCGTAGGACCTTAGTATGCCAGGATTTTTGCCTTTTAGCGATCGGTCTTTTTTTATGATGGACTTTGTCTGCGTCGCTATGCTCCTAGTTCTGCCAGCGATTGGATTTGGTGTTTACAAGGTGCACTTCAAAAAGAGCTACGAATTCCATAAAAAGTGGCAGTTGGGGCTTGCTAGTATCTTGTTGATCACAGTTGTGTGTTTTGAGTTTGAAGTACGTTTTAGTAACTGGCAAGAATCTGCCAAGATTTCTCCTTTCTATCAGACTCTTCTCTATCCGTCCTTGGTGATTCATCTTATTTTTGCAGTTACCACTGTCTTGCTCTGGGGGGGGGGTATTTTTGGAGCATTAAAAAATTTTGAAAAGCCCGTAAGGCCGAATGATTATAGTAAAAATCATAAATTTTTAGGGCGTTTGGCCTCTCTTGGAATGCTGGGGGCTGCAATTAGTGGTTGGGTTTTTTACTATATAGCTTTTGTGGCATAGCTTATACGCCACCAGCCATTTCAAATACTGGAAGGTACATAGCGATTACAATAAAACCAACCAGTCCACCAATAAAGACGATCATTATGGGCTCGATCATTGACAATAGTGTTTGAACGGCAAGATCAACCTCTTCTTCATAGAAATCGCTGACCTTGGTTAGCATATCGTCAAGCGCACCAGTGGACTCACCCACTGTGACCATAGAAATCACCATTTCTGGAAACAGGGTGCCTTGACTTAAGGAGTCAGAAAAAGTTGCTCCTTTTTCCAAACCTGCTCGAACGGTCAATATGAAAATCTCGATAGTTTTGTTGCCAGAAGAAGATGCGCAAATGCTTAAGGCTTCAAGGAGGTTTACCCCTGAGGTAAGCATTGATGACATGGTTGAGCAAAAACGTCCCACGGCTATCTTTTTTAATAATATTCCAATCCCTGGAGCTTTCAAAATAAATGAATCAAAGTGTTTCCTACCGTTGTCTGTTTGTATCCAAAGGTTTATGCCCACAACAGCACCAAACAAGGATCCTAAGTAAAGGTACCAATTTTCGGTAAAGTCGTCGGAAAAATCGATTACCGTTTGGGTTAACCATGGTAGCTCTCGACCTGTATCTGAATACTGCTGAGCAAAGGATGGTACAACGAAGGCTAAAAGTCCTGCTATTACGCCGATTGCAACTATAACGACAATCATGGGATACATCATCGCAGACTTAATCTGGCTTTTTATTTTATCTGCTTTTTCGATGTAGGTTACTAGTTTTATCAGGATAGTGTCGAGGTTGCCACTCGCTTCCCCAGCTTCTACCATTGCGACAAATAGGGTATCGAAAATTTTTGGAAATGTACTTAAAGCGTCAGATAAGGTTGAGCCATTTTCAACGATAGTTTGTACGCTTCTCAGCGCCCTGCGAAAAACTCTGGATTGCTGCTGTTTAGCGAGTATACCTAAGGCTTGAATCATAGGAACCCCACTGTTGAGCATAGTTGAAAACTGTTTTGTGAAGACAATGAGCTCTTTAGTAGTAGGGTTTTGGTTACCAAGAGCAATCTGAACGTTGCCATTAGCATCTTTGTATATGAACTCCCCGAGTATAGGGGTCTCTTCTCCATCAGCCTCGCCACCGCCTCCCGACTTCAACTTTAGGGAGAGAACTTGGAAGCGGCGTCTTGAAAGTTGGGACTTTGCTTCAGCTTTTGAGGGAGCTTCGATGGTCCCTGTGTTGATCTTACCTCTGGAGTTCTTAGCTCTAAAAGAATATACCGGCATAGCTTACTATTTTATCTCCTGTTTGGTTTGCCTGAGGTTCCGACTCTTCCATAGTATTTGTTTAGTAATTCAGCCACCTCTATGGGGTCCTGTGCAATCCCCAAGGCGGTTTTATCATTGATTTTTCGAACGGCAACGAGATCAAGTAAAGCTTGATTCATCGTCCGCATATGTGAGTTCTCCTGGCCAATTTGCATTGCAGAGTAAATCTGATGAATTTTATTGTCTCTAATTAATGCTCGGATGGCGGAGTTTGGTGCCATCATCTCTATGCATGCAACGCGCTTTCCATTTATTGATGGAATCAGAAGCTGAGACATAACACCCATAAGGGTAAAAGAAAGTTGCGTTCTAATCTGAGACTGTTGGTGTGCTGGGAATGCATCAATAATCCGGTTGATGCTTGAAACGCAAGAATTGGTGTGAAGGGTGCCAAAGACCAAATGACCAGTTTCAGCGGTAGTTATAGCAAGGGAAATAGTCTCGAGATCTCTTAACTCACCGACTAAAACAACATCTGGGTCTTGTCTTAAACAGCTTTTAAGAGCTTTAGAAAAGCTATCTGTATCACTACCTAATTCTCTTTGGTTAACGATTGAGTGTTTGTTTTTATGTATAAATTCGATGGGATCTTCGATGGTAACGATATGTTTTTGGTACTTATTATTAATGTTGTCAATCATGGTTGCGAGTGTAGTTGATTTTCCTGAGCCTGTTGGTCCAGTCACCAAAACTAAGCCTCTTGGCATCTTGCAAAATTCTTCAATATAGTGAGGCAATCCAAGCTCTTTAAAATCTGGGACACGTGTAGGAATCATCCGAAATACTCCTCCAACGCTCCCTCTCTGATGGAAAATATTGGCACGAAACCGGCACAAGCCTTTGATGCTAAAAGAAAGGTCAATTTCTTTGTTTCCTTCAAAGATCTTTTTTTGTTCTTCGGTCAGAATTGAATAACAAAGCAACATAGTCTGATCAGCTGTTAATTGCGGAAGATCTAGGGGTAATAGTAGTCCATTGATTCGGAGTCTAGGCGGAGAGTTAGAAGTGATATGCAGATCGCTTCCATTTTGGTCCAACAAGGCTTTCAGTAGCTGTGGTAAAGAATAATTTAACTCTGTTGAACGTGTACGGGTACTCATTCCTACTCCTTAAGACATGGTACTGTCAGTGTCTGCTGATGTTGCTTTTATCACCTCTTGGGCTGTAACGATTCCATTTGCCATCTTGGTGAGAGCGGATTGCCTAAGGGTTCGCATACCTGTTGACATGGCTACTTTTTTAATATCGATAGCAGGATCACCTTTTAAAATGCTGCGTTTAACTGCATCGTTCATAAGAAGAACTTCGTGCACAGCAACCCTACCTTTAGCGCCGGTTTGTCCGCATGCTCCGCATCCTCTTCCTTTAAGAACTTGAATTTTATTTACATAGGATTCATGAATACCTAGGTCCATTAATGCTTGAGGAGTTACTTCGGGATCCGGAAATTTACAGCGACTGCAGATTTTTTTCATAAGTCTTTGTGCTGTGACACAGTTTAATGCTGCTACCACGTTGAATGCTGCTACCCCCATATTTAGCAATCTGGAGACTGTGTCAGAAGCACTGTTGGTGTGCAAAGTGGATAAAACCATGTGGCCTGTTAATGCTGCCTTCATTGCGATTTCAGCAGTTTCTAAATCACGAATCTCTCCAACCATGATGATGTCAGGGTCTTGTCTGAGAAAGGCACGTAGTGCTGCAGCAAAATTTAATCCAATATCAGTTTTAGTCTGTACCTGATTGATTCCTGTGAGGTTGTACTCCACGGGGTCTTCAGCTGTCATTATATTAAACTCTTCTCGATTTAGTTCCTGGAGTGCCGAATACAATGTGGTGGTCTTACCTGAACCAGTTGGCCCAGTAACAAGTACCATTCCATAGGGGTTATTGATTGCATTTTTGAATCCTTTTAGCTGATCAGCTTCGAATCCAAGTTGTCGCATATCTACTTGTAAGTTAGATTTATCGAGAATTCGCATAACGATCTTTTCACCATAAGAGGTTGGCAGAGTGTTAACCCGAAAGTCGACTGGCTTGTTACCGATCTGAACATTAATAGCACCATCTTGGGGTAAGCGGGTTTCAGCTATATTGAGGCCTGACATGATCTTAATTCGTGATATTAATGGTCCCTTCATATTTATTGGTGGCCTAGCAATTTCAAATAGGGATCCATCAATACGTAAACGTATACGCATATACTCTTCATAGACTTCTATATGAATATCCGATGCACCTCTTGAGACACACTGCATTATGATATCGTTGACGAGTTTAACGATAGGCCCGTCTTCTTTGTCAGAAATACCTGTCCCGATGACCCTTCTGCCAGCTGAAGAACCTTTTTTTGTAACCAGTTCAGGTGCAGTAAAACCAGTTAAATCCATCCTCATATTTGAGTAGTATTTTTTTATCGCATCAGTGATTTGTATTTCAGAAGCTAAAACTGGCTTTGGAAAATATCCCGCTTTTAAGCGAATGGCATCTACAGCCTTTTTATTTCTAGGGTCACCCATTGCTACTATGATATTGTTTCCGACTCGGTCTATAGGAATGACTCGGTACTTAGTTGCTAGATCCTTTGGAATCAGGTCTGTGATGGATTTTGGAATGTCCATAGTGCCCAATTGAACCTTTGGTACCTTAAAAAATCTAGAAAAGATATCAAGCAATATACTTTCCTTGATTGCTTTTGTTTCTTCGATAGCATGCATGATGGAGATGCGGTGCTTTTTAGATTCTCCCATTGCTTTATTGAATTGTTCCGCAGAAAAGTTACCTTCTTTTTCCAGCATTTTTTGCAGGTCTGCCATTGAAACAGGTGCCTTAACTTATTTCACAATTTAAATCAGCGACGGGATGCATCCCATGTCGCTATGCTTGTGATCGGAAATTACATGAAAAAATTTAGGGAAGAGGTCTCATCTAGGAAGCTGGGTATAAATTTTCTTACTGTCTCCAAATCTTTGTCTGACAAAGTTTAGATGCTGTTTTGCGAGTCTAGACATAAGCTTTAACTTATCAGGATTTTGATCTTTTTTTAGTAATCTGACAGATTTTCTTATAATTCTGGAAACGTTGGGTGGGTGGAGGATTACTCCTTGAGATATATGGGGTGAAGATGTTAAGCGAAAGATGAACCCCTGAAAGATGGCTCCATAGGCAAAGCCATTGAAAATAAAATGGTGGTTTTTACCAAATTCTATTTTTTCTTTATCGAAAAGATCCCTTAACACCATCTTATATTTGCTTACCTTAAGGATCATAAACAATGAGTGTTTGAAATTTCCAAGATCGGTGAATCTTTGCTTAAGTGAACTAAGTTGCCTATCATGGTCAAAAAATTGGGAATCTAAAAAGTTAGAAAAAGGGGTAAAGCCCTCATCATTTTCACGAAGCTCACCTTGGATAGGTCTTTGAAAAGTAAAGAAGTCTAAAAAGTATGACATCCTTTGGTGGTAAGAGTGTTCGTCTGGAAAAACTCTTCCAGTTAATGCATGAAACTCTTTCTTCGCGTTTACAAATTCTTCTGTTCCATATTGATTTTGAGTCCATTGGATAATTCCTTCAATCATTTCGGGAACGGAAATATCTTGAGAGCTTTTCAAATGATCAATAGGGTCAATCATCTTAGACCCAGAAACGCTTGAAATATCTCCAAAATTAGAGAATCGAGTTGGTTCCGATTTTATTGATCTGATTTTTTCCCGATTTTGAGTTGTGGTATCCAGCACCATTCTACAGCCTTATTTCCTTTCAATGGAAACCTAAAATACAGTGGCACCCAAACATATACATTACCATGACCACAGGCCTGATCAAGTTGCAAAAATAGTTTCTCTTGATAGGTAGGACTGTGCGGTCGGTACATGATATCATCCAATGGGATATAGATATCAAATTTACGAAAATGTTTTTGGATACTCCGACCAAAGTCTAGTTGACTGGCGTTTTGTTCCCATTCAAAGGAAGCGTACTCTTTAGGTTCAAAAGTGTAACTAGCGGCAAGAGCATAGAGTGCAGGTTTACTTGACCACAGAAATGCGAGTAAAAGGGGTAACGCCAAGAATAAATAACGAATCCATAGCATGCTTCCAACAACCACGTGGTGATGATTCCTAGCTTACATCATACCTCAATTAGATGATTAAGTTAAGCATTGAGACTCATGGATTACCGTTTCTGTTGCCACAATACTTCAGACACAGATAATTCTTTGCAAATATAGCGACTCATGATGAATATCCAATCACTTAAGCGGTTCAGATATACACGCAGTTCAGACCTAATAGGCTCATCTTCATGTAAACTAATCACCCTTCTTTCTGCTCTTCGGCAGATACATCGGCAGATATGTGCTTGAGAGTTTAGGGAGTGCCCACCCGGAAGAACAAAGTTTTGCAAAGGAGAAAGGTGTTCGTTTGCGTGGTCCATTTCCTGTTCCAGCCTTTCAATGTTTTTCATACTTATGTGGCAAGGGTTTGTAGTCTGATCGGAGCTCAAACTTGCTAATTCAGCTCCGATATCGAAAAGTTCATTCTGAATAAGATAAATCTGATCGTAAATTGCATTTAAACTTGGATATGCTTGCATTTCTTGATTAGCACCGTCCCTAAGCATACCAAGTTGGGCATTGAGCTCATCTACTGTGCCATAGGCATCGATTCTTAAGCTAGATTTAGGAACCCTTTGCCCAGTAGCCAGCAATGTTGAACCTTTGTCTCCAACTTTCGTGTATATCTTATCTAAACGCATAGCTCTTTTTTGCTCCCTTTGTGTTTTTCATCTTGGCTTTTTTGACCGGGATAATTATAGGCTTTGTTAGAAAAAGAAGGTAGGAATAAGCTCTCATCCACAGGAGAAAGTAATATGGAGTCTTTGAGAGCTTACTTGATCCGGTCAAAGGAGTGATTTATTAAGATGTAGCAGTAGGCAAGTCAAGGGAAATACATCCCAAGCAGAAACTGAATCTGAAAGTACCAGCTGATATTTTATTTATCCGAAGCAGCTTCCTGAGCTTCGGCAGCTTTTGACCAACTTGCGTTTACTGACTCTCTCAATTTATCAGAGGGATGAAAAGTCACAACCCTACGAGCAGAGATTTCAATTCGTTTTCCGGTATGAGGATTTCTTCCTGGCCGTGATCTTTTTTCTTTTACTGCCCATTTTCCAAATCCAGAAATCTTTACATCTTGGCCTTCTTCTAGCTTGAGTTTGACCTCTTCTAAAATCATCTCCAAGATTTCCTTGGCCTCTTTTACGGGGTAACCCACTTTGTCACGGATTAGCTCTACTAAAACATCTTTTGTTAGGGTCATTGATACCACTCCTTTACTCTGCAACGATATGTTGCGAGAACCTTATCTGCTATCTATTAACGAGGTTTCCCTCATAAGATTGACTTGTTAACCTGTTTTCATTGTAACAAGTTCTTGGGCTTAGTAGAAGAATTCGGACCTATTAAATTATGGGCCATATGACCTAAGAATCTAATATTTAAGCGCTCAATACTCAGAATAGGTATATTATCAATTATATTAGAAAGGAACCAAAAAAGTAAAAGGCCTTGTTTTTTTGCAACCGCGGGAAAACTGGCCATTTTTTAGAGTTATAATGTTCTAGAAAACTAACGCTCAATGGAAATGAAAGTTCGCAGGGTAGCTAAACTATTTTAACTAGGTCCAGTAGGAATGAATAGTCCCGTAGTAAAAGGTATATTTTTTGTCTTTTGCATTTTTTTTCAAAACTCTTGCAACAGCGAAACAAACATTCTGGGTCTAACAGTTCCTAGTGGACATTTGCAGTCCTATGATGCGCAGCTTGCAATTGGTCAAGCCTACTATGATCAAGGTGAATTTGATACTGCACTCAAACACGCGGAACTTGCCGTTAGTCTAAATCCAGATTCTGAGGCTGCAGCTGTATTGCTCGGATATGTTTATCTGGCAAAGGCAGGCATAACCCCATTTGGGCTTGCTGGAAAGCTAAATGAAGATGAACAGCCTGCTAAAAATGAAAATGAGGAAGAACAAGAAACCGAAGAAGATGACGAAGAGCTTGTTGCCGATGAAGGTGAGCCAAATGAAGAAGATAGCGAAAGTGAAGGAGGTTCCGGAGCAGGAGATGCTCTTGCAGATTTGGATGGAATTATTGGCCTTAGCGAGACAGAGTTCAGCCTTATGGGAATCGTCAACCTAGACGTCCCAAGTTTGCCAGTTATCGAGCCAGTATGTGCGGGTGTCGCGCGAATATTAGTTGAGAAGTTAGTCTATATGAATAGGGCAATCAAAGCTATTTGTAGTTTTGTCGATGAAGAAGCTAGATTAACTGAAGATATCAGACACCGTTGCCCATCGAACCCTAAACCGAGAACTAGGAAAGCCGAGTCGCATATTCTCTGGGCTTTTGCTCACCTAACCGAAGCAATTGCATTCTATTCAGTGATGAATTACAGTACGACTGCTCAAGGGAAAAGTAACCTCGAACTACGCGTTGAGCAGCTGCAAAACATAAACTTCGAATCCCTAGCCGATCTAGGAAATCTGATAAATTCCATTGAAAGCCTTGCAGCAACAGTGGATAGGGTTTTACAAACAACCGGTTTTTGCAGCCCTGAGCATCCAGAAACCCAATTGATTGGCATGATTAATGACCTCATGGCAGTGAGCTTTGCATTTAGTAGACTGCCAGGATTACCTAAAAAAATGACCGATTCAATTAATAAATCCATAGAAAAAATTAGGAAAATAAGAGAATCCACTTCAGGTCTTGAAGGGACTCAGGAACAAGCTAGGGCGGCAAAGGGAGACTTAACCAAAAAAATGACAGAGGTCATTGGAGGTGCTATTTCCAAGGTTAACCCCAATGATTTTTCGGACGACCAAGCAGGCGAGATCTGCGCATCTTACGACAGTATTAGAGGTGGGGGTGACAACGCTAATATCCCCGAAATCTGCGAGTAAGGATTTTTCTTGATTGAGGTTAAAGAGCTTTTCAAAAGTTTTGGTAACAATCAGGTCCTAGATGGACTTAGCTTTGAGGTTGCTAGAGGAGAGGTGACAGCTTTTCTTGGAGCAAATGGTTCTGGTAAAACGACCACTTTAGATATTATCTGCGGATGCCTTGGAAAAGACTCAGGTAAGGTGATCTTAAATGGTAAAAATCTTGATACAGACTTTTATGAAATATCAAAAAACATTGGCTATCTTCCGGAACAGCCCCCGCTGTATGGGGAACTGAGGGTTCACGAAGCCTTGGTTTTCGTAGGCGGAATTCGTAAGTTGCATCATTCACAACTGGCACCAAGGATTTCGCAGATTCTTGGACTTTTATCTCTTGAGTCAGTTAAACATAGGCTCACAAAAAATCTTTCAAAAGGAATGAGACAGAGGCTAGGTTTTGCCCAGGCCTTGATGCATGATCCAGCAATTCTTGTTCTTGATGAACCTACAGATGGGTTGGACCCTGAGCAGATCATAGAATTTAAGAGTATTGTCACAGAACTTGCCCAGAATCGAACGATTTTGATTAGTTCTCACAACCTCACCCAGGTGGAAGGTTTTTGTGACCATGTAATCATTTTGAAAGATGGCCGGTTAAGCCTAAGTGGTAAACTTCAGCTATTAGTCGAAAAACTGAGCTCAACAAGGGTTTACCATTTGCAATTGGAGCAAAATTTAGAAGCGTTAGTTGAACGGATCAATACTAAAGAATTCCTAGGAGATAATTCGGGTTTTTTGCGTATCAAAAGCACGGATCCAAAGAGAGGTTTACTTGAGTTGGAGTTGCCAGGTAAAGGGTACGAGTTTATTTTAGATCGACTCATTGAATTTGTGCTAGCTCACAACTGTGGTTTGAGACAGCTAAAATGGGAAAAAAGTTCTTTAGAGGATATTTATTTTGATGTAGCAAAAAGGTAAAAAAGTGCGTGCTATTTATGCTATTGTATTGAAAGAGCTCAGGTGCGATACCTCTTCTCTCAAATTTTGGGCCATTATATTTTTTTTCTTACTTTTTATGGGAATTTTTTTCTTTAGCTATATTGATGCTTTTGTAGGTCTAACAAGAAGTGCCCATGACTCGGGATCGATTGCTCCAAATCTCAGCCAAATGATAAGTTCTTTTTTCGGGATCTTTCACTTTATTCTTTTGCTGATTGTGCCTGCTATGACTATGGGAAGTTTTGCTGAGGAGCACCAAAAAAAAACAATAAAACTGTTGTTATCCTCGCCATTGCTTGCCATAGAGGTGGTAAGTGGAAAATATTTAGCACTTATGATCTCTATGACGGTAGTTCTACTAGCATCATGTGTTTTCCCACTATTTTTATTAGTCTATGGGAAACCTGACTACGGCCTTCTTCTTAGCTGTTATTTAGGTATTTACCTTCTTTTAGGATCACATCTTGCCTTTGGGATGTGGATTTCCTCGTTAGTGCAAAACCAGTTCGTTGCTTTTTTGTTTAGTATGCTGGGACTCTTTTTATTACTGATTATGAATACTGTCTCAGAAACTATTAAGGGAAACGATATGACCCATCAAATTTTAAAATATCTAGGGGCAAGTGATCATCTGTCCTCTTTTTTACAGGGCTATCTCGTTATAAGTGATCTGGTATATTTTTTCGTTTTTACTGCATTTTTTCTTAGCCTGACTTGCTTGTCTTACAATACATTGAAGTGGAAATAGCCTATGCAGCCGCGTTTCTTCTTGCTACCAGTCATTTCATTAATCTTGTTTATTTTAGGAATAGGCTTAAGAGAATATGCCCATATCCAAACATGGGGCTATTCTATTTTGAGCTTCTTAGCATTATGTTTGCTGTTTCTTTGGAGCTATCTTGAGTTTTGGTTTATCCGTAGGATATGGGAAGGTAAAAAAACCAAGCAGAACCTGTCTATAGTGCTAATGATGCTAATCGTACTTGGACTTGTGTTGCTTTCTAATCGCCCTCGCTTCAACCTTAGTTTGGATTTGAGCCAGTACCAAGATAACTCGCTATCCCAGGAAACGAAGTCACTTATTGAACGATTAATTGTTGAAAAAAGACAGATTAATATAAAAGCTTTTTTTGTTAGTGCGAAGATTCAGAGAAATTTTAAAAAACTGCTGCAACGCTACTTGGAGTATGGTGCACCTTTATCAATTGAATATATAGATCCCCAATTAGATATTGTTAGTGCAAAGGCAAATAAGATTGAGCAAGCTCATGTGGCTATTTTTGAATTAGATGATAAGCTTGAGAGGGTCACGTTGTTTAATGAAGAGAGTATTTCGAACGCTATTTTGAAGCTCTTGATAGATGAAACATTAAACATCTATTTTTTGACTGGTCATGGTGAACCATCCATTTTATCGGACGTAAAAACCGGATTTAAAACTTTAGCTAACACTTTAATAGCTGAAGGTTATGAGGTGGCCTCTTTAAACCTCTCTGGTGGAGAAAGTATCCCTCAGGCTGCAGATCTTATGATTATTGCTGGACCAAAAGTCAATATCCCTATTATTGAACTTAAGAAGATTACCAGGTATATCGAACATGGTGGTGCTCTATTGATCATGCTTGATGCAATGCGTCCATCAGATTCAATTAATAATCTTCTCGAGCCTTATGGTTTAGCCTATTTACCTGACTTTATTGTTTTGAGTAGCGAAGATCCAAGGATCAAAACTTATGGGCAAAATGCCGCAGTGATCGATACCAATTCACCAGGTGCTGATTTGGGTTTTGCTCTATTTAAACCAGGAATTCGTTTATTCTTTTCAGATTCTCGTTCCTTAGCTCAAATTTCTATAGACAAAGAAGTTTTTTTTCCGTTAGTTACTAACTCTAAGGCTTTGCAGATTGGTGAAGTATATAGTGAAGATGATTTGGTGAACTTGGGCCCAAGTCGTTTGAAACAAGGATCCCATAAGCTTATGGCTTTAGTTAAGACAGTTGTCGATGACAGTAAATATAAGAGCAATTACATTGCAGCATTTGGATCATCGCAGTTTATACAAAATGAAAGATTCATAAGACCAGAAAACCGACAGATTCTTTTAAAAACTGTGAATTATCTTCTTAGAAAAAGCAACTTTGTTTCTCTCTCTAAACGAAGGGATAAAAATAGGGGTAACTTAGAGATAAATTCACGTACACCCGTTGTTGTACTTAGTGTGTTTTGTTTCATTTACCCTTTTGGGTATCTTTTGATTGGTGCGATTATTTGGTACCGTAGGAAAAAAGAATGAGTCAGCGGTCATGGATTGTCGTAGGCTTAATTTCGTTGCTAGGTTTGTGTTTGTTAGCTTACTATGATGAGTGGCAAACAAACAAAGATCTGATCGATCAACGATCGAAAAATAAGATTGATTTTCCCAAAGATCAGCAAATTTTGAGCCTCACTTTTTACCATCGAGACGAACAAAATCTCCTTGATCAGATGCGCTTTACCAAATTAGTTCGGCTGGCAGGAACTTGGCAAATCTCCGCTCCGATCAAAACTTTTGCTGATGAAAGAATGGTCGAAGTGTTACTAGAGCATTTGCGAAAATTTCAATATGAAAAGACCCTTGCGAATACTATTTCACATTTAGATGAGTTTGGAATTAGCTCTAGTACCCCAGAGTTGGAAGTTGTTTACCAAGGATCTTCTGGAGAAAATCCAGTTTGGCAAGTGTTTTTGGGTGAAGATGCCCCTGTGGGTTATATGGTCTATTTTACTTTAAACTCTAGTGGAAGGGTCTATCTCGGGAGCAAACATTTAGCTCTTATGCTTAGGAAGTCTCCTTTTGATCTAAGGGAAAAGAGAATGCTTAAACCATGGATAAAAGACTTACTAAAACTGAGAATAGACAAACAGTCGGGTGAAAGCATGGAGCTTATATGGAATACCAAGGACGATAGTTTTAAAAATCGATCTGGAAGGATAGTAAGACCTGAGCTTGTTGGTAAGTTAAAAACTGAACTTGAAAAGGTCTCGATTTCTGAATTCTTTCCGTCTGAAAGGTTCCAAAGTATGATACAGCGTTTCTCGGCTCAGAAATCTTGGTTGGAATTAACGCTCAGCAGTCAAAATGCTAAAACATCTGAGTTCAAAATTTATCTGGCAGGGAGCGAGCTAATTGGATTTAACACGAGCAAGGAGGAAGCATTTAAGCTACCTCTCTCCTCGCTTCGTTACATAGATAAGTACTTTGATAAGATTAACCTAAATTGATTCTTTCAACTGGCTTTTTGCTTGGGATTTTTTTGACTTCTATGCTTGCTTTCAGGGAAGATTCCTTCCCCCTCAGGCAATTTTTTTGCCCAAGTAAAAAAACTATTTAAAATAGCTCGTCTTTCAGGCCTTCTTTTAGTTTTTTTGGTTTCTAAGTCTTTGATGATGTTATTTACAGCTTGGCGGGCGCTGTTATCTAATTCATGGAATTCAACACCGAATCCTTTTATACCTTCAAAGGTGAAATTATGAATAACTCTTCCACTAAGATTGAGTTTGTGTTCACCGAATGTAAAACTAATGGGAACAACTCCTTCTTTTTCATAATTATTTTCTGGCTTTATGAAAAGTCCGCCTTTTGAAATATTCTTAATAGTACCTTTCTCGGTGCTTGCATAGGTACAGTTCCAATCCACATAGTAACGTGCAAAAGCTTCCCACCATCTAAGCTTGGGGTCAGTGTAGGCGATTCTAACTGCAGGAACCATCAAGTAAACTACTGCCACTGTATTGAGAACAGCAAAGAAGATGATCGTTGCAAATTTTCCATACTGCGTTGACTCAACAAGGTAGCTAAGCTGCGAGAAATTAGCGATTAATGCCCAGCATTCTGCGCCTAGGAAGACTCCAAGGCTCCATCGTTTGACAGCATAAATGGCAATGCCCGCTATTGGAAATAGGCAGAAAAATCCAAAAATATGCATGAAATCATTGGATTGGAATTGATTGGCGATGACCGCAAGGGGACTAGTTTGTTGCATTATCGAATAATAGGCAACTTTGGTGAATGGCTCTAATATATGGAATATTGCAATGATTACTAGGGGCCAGGGTCGATAATACATACATTCCTCTTAAAAAAGTGTTTCTTCTCCCCTTGCATCTTCGGTATGATAAGTCGAAAATTGAAGTCTATTTTTGATAAGTTTTAAACTTTTTAAAATCTAGTCCTCCATGGGGAAAACGCTTCCTTCTTCAAACTTGAATTTAACCGTTTTTTTTTGAGTCCATATAGACTCTTGTGTAGACAGACTGATGGTGAGCAAAAAATCTCCCCCCAGCTCGGTCATTTGTTCGAAGAAAAATCCAGAAAAAGGACTTTGTGAGCCCGTCAGGAAGAACTTGAACTCTGCTTCATCTAGACTATTCTTTTTATTACTAGTGGGTTTCAACTGTAAAACTGTTTCTCCAAGGTTATAGTTACTGATATGTAAGCTTCCAGCAGTTTGCAGTCTAATGTACATGCTACTTGCTTTGTCAAAAGGAACTTTTCTGGCACGAACCTTCACCAGAATTGGTTTTGTAGGAATGGCCTGAGATGTATGATCAATATTTATGCTGATATTGGTCAGCAATGGTTTGTCTCGGGTGTCATCTAGGTGCCCAGGAAAGAAAGCTGTAAATTTATCCTGAGCAATTTCATATCTTTTCTTAGTAGGGAAATTTGCTTTTGACAAGAAGACTATTTGGTTAGTCTTGCGGAAACGTTCTTTGAGAGCTGAATCAAGGCTATTGGCTGGTTTCATGAACAAAGTAACTCTGCGGGGAGTTTGTTTTAAATTTACCAGATAAAGTAAGGCCAATAAGCTTTTTTCTGGGTAATTTGTATTGAAGAAGCTGGTAAACAGCCTTAATAACTCTGTAGGCGAATTTGCTAATTTCATCTCTTCCAGCGTATTGGTAAAGTGCAGGCACTCGCTTAATGTATCAAGCTGATAAAGATTAAGGTTAACAAGTTTTAGCGGACTTAGAATGATTTGGCGTCCATAATTAATAAGATAAGACTGGATATTTCTTTCAAATAGCAAATTGGCTTCTGCTTTGCTTAATCCAAATGCCTTGCTGATTGCTTGCCACCATTCTCGCTCCGATTTTTTCAAGATAGACTCGATTTGAGGGTACGGGAGGTGGACAGACGCATGAGCATTTAACCTACCCAAGGTAGTGGGAGTAATGTGAATTAAATGAGGTGGTTCGTGAGGTGCATCGAAGAAGCTCCTCATCCGATAGTTTCTTAGTTTTTGTTCTGAACGAAAAGGGACTTCAAAAAGTTCCTTGAGGGGCATCATTGAGAATTTTCTTAAAAGATTTAGGTAGCCCTTATATTCTTCTGCATCTGTAGCTCGATCATGTATTTCGAGGTTGAAAATGATATGATAAGGTTCAGTAGACTTAAAAGCATAGTCATACTGTAGTTTATCCCCTAATTTTGATTTTTCTTTGCGATCAACTTCCATAGTAACTGAGCTTTTGATGGTGGTTTTTTCTTCACCTATCAACATGTTCCAGCTTGTTCGATCGAGTGTTTTGGTGCCTTCTAGAATGTAAGATACACCTTTTTTGTCTTCTAACTTGATTTCAGATTGTTTTGTTTTTCCTATCTGGTCGTTCTTATAAACAAAATAGCTATTCTTGATTTCGTTTTTAGTTTCTAAGCTATCAGTTTCAGATGAAAAATGATATGTTACTCCAGTTTTATGCTCATTTTTACTTAGATCGAATGCAGGTGCAAAATTCCCTCTAACGGCTTCTTTATATGCATCGACTGCTTTTTCCTTGTCCATTTTGAAGGCAAATAAGATATTTTTTTCGTTGATCAGAGCCTTTGATAGCTCGAAATCTATGGGAAAAAAATTCACTGGTATTCCATCCCAGGGTACTACTTTGAGAGAGTTCTTAAGTAGGTAGTAGGTATTGCCTATAAATCCAGCTAAAGAGTGACCTGTCTTATGAGATCTTGTTAATCCTACCCATGCAATATTCTCCTCTTTTCGCATTACATTGATACGATGTTCTCCTTGTACAAATACCGTGTAAGGAAGGCTTGATTTTGCTTCATTCTTGCTTAAAAAGTCTGAAATTTTAGATGTTCGTTGGAGAGCTAAATCAATTGGTAAGCTAATTCCTCCTGATACCCGGTAACTTCTTACGGATCCAATCAGCATTGACTCAAACCTTTTTTTATCGAGAGGGAAAATAAAAGGCGTTTCGAGCAAATGTAAAGGATCATAAAGTTCGTTAGGATTAAAGGATGGGGGCAAGATCTTGGTTAATAATGGAAGAAGTCCAAATAGGTTGTTGACGAAATAGCGATATTTTCCGATCTCTTTGTTCTCTTCTAGTCTTTGGCCATCTGAACGTAGGTAAATATCATAGATGTCTGTATGCACCTGTGAGCCCAGTGTGACAGGAATATTTTTTAACTGTCCAAGTTTTTTTTCATAACCTGGTCCATAAAAAAATCGGTCCACTACCACAAAAGCACCTTTATTAGCTGTATAAACTTTCCTGTCAGATCCAGTGCTGATGAAGAAATTGTCGGTCATCGGTGCTTTGAATGTTTGGTCAAGAAGACTGTAAAAAATGCTCTCCATCAGAGACTCAACTGATCGGTTGAGAAGTTCAGTTGTGGTTCTTAGCCCGGTTATAACTGTGGGGTTTTCAAAAAGTGAGTCCACATGAGGGAAGTAGGAGCGATTTTCTGTTTTTTGTTCTGGTTCTATCTTAAACTCAACCTTGTCGACAGATTGTTTAGAAGGGTTTGATGGCTTAGGTTTAGAAGTTTCATTCGGTGTTCTTTGTTTAGCAAAGGTATTTCCGAAACTATTCTGGAGTTGCATGCAAATAATTAAGATAATAAACCTATTCATAGCTGTAAGCTGAGTCCTCCGATGGCATAGAATAGGTGCTCGCGTTTGCTGCTTTCATCTTTTCGGTAGGCAAGAGAAAAACGAACACTCATATTATTATAGAAAAAAAATTCCTGTCCAATTGCGAAGAGCCTGTGATTTTTTCTGACGTCATCATACATAAAAAAAGGCTGCTTATTCCATTGTTTTTCGCCTATGAGCGTAAAGCGTATTAATTGCTTAAAAGATGTGCTTTTCCCATCAGGTGTTTGTCTGCTTCTAATCCATTCAACCAAGCTTATAGCTCGATTAGGAGCAATGTTTAACATCCCTATTCCAAACCTCCGCTCACCATTGTGGTGTGCTAGCCCAGATATGACAAATCTGGTACCAAACCATGCCGGAGAATCATAAATGAGCCTACTGGCTATACTCAGTTGTTTAAGTTCTTGCTCTAAAAAAAGTAGCTCGTCAGGGTTCTCAATTCCGATCGATACCTGAGCTGTTGCGTCTACTAAATTGTCCCAGCTGGCACTAAGGCTGTAGTTAGGGCTATCCCAAAAACTAGGTGCGTTTATCGATTCTATAAAAGCACCCTTTGGCATGATGCCAATGCCAAAACCCATTTTTTGCTTGCCTGCAGAAAGTAGGATTCTGTTAATACCCAACTTGCCAATTGTCAGAGCTGCTGTATTGGTGGTCCGATTAATGTCTATTTGAGTGCCAGGTCCATCATCAGACTGTATTTTTTGAAAGCCTGACCAATGAAATCCTATTGTGCCTAGCGTATGAAAGCCTGCATAAATTTTAGAGTAATGATAATACTGATTGTGGCTGGTTTTTTGTTGGTGGCTCATAGATTGATGTAATTCCGGCTTTAGGCAAATAGCTGCATAGGTTTTTGAAAAGGGGGTAGCTGCTTTAGGGTCTGAATCTAATGTACAGTTCCCCCAATATAGTTTTAGATAACTATTAATTGGCCTTGCCCACAAATTTTTATTTAAAAGGCATGTAATTGCTAGCAAGAGAGCCATAGAAAGCTTGCAAGCCATACCCACCCTCTTTGATGTATCGAAAGTTGCAGAATTCGCTTAAGTTTTAACCGGCACCTTGACTAGCCTTCATTTTATTGAGTAACAGCCTCAATAAAATGAGGGAGGTCAAAAATCCCCCTTCATATGAGAGTTTTGTTTAGTGCATACCCCATATTGATCTCCATTTTGGTTCCTGGATCTAATGGGGGTAGTTTGTTATGTAATAGGCATATTATACCTAATTTGACGCTAGCCTACTAACAAGAGCTAGCAATATGCCTGCAGCAATTGGCAGTGAGTTTGATAAGATTTTTGCCTATGGTCTTTCTTTTAGAAAATTTTTTGAAACCCACTGCTTTGATTCTATCCGAATCCAATTTCCTCTACGCTCAAGGACAATTACCTTGGTGCCCTTTCTTAAGCTTCCTACTTTTTCATACCGAGCGCTTGGGCCTGATCTTACATTTAACTGCCTGGCGCTTACCCAATATTCAATATTCCCTTCAAGGAAATCCTCAGAAATCATGTCAATATTATGGCTCATGACTTCATTTAATGCCTCCGTGGCAGAGCTGGCGGGACCTTGAGGGAGCTCCTCTTCCTCCTTCCATTGATCTTGAGCGGAAGGTGCTTGTTTGACTTCTTCTTTCTCTATATTTTCATTTCTTCGGTCAAATGGGTCCCTGGCTATTGGTGATTCTTTAAATAAGCTACATCCAGATAGTCCAAAGGCAAATAAAAACAAGGCCTTGGTAGACAATAATAATGACTTTCTTATTGACTGGCTAATTTGCATGAAAGTGTCCAAATCAGATTGTGGGTTTGGTATGATTTTTCGTTACTTGTCTCATTATAGCTCCTATTTTAGTTTAAAACCTTGACAAACTTTCTACGATGATCTATTAATTTTTTCTCTTCAGGTGCGGTAAGCCTGCAATGCAAGCCAATGCCGTTTAGAAAAAGCGTCATACCATTGTATCGCGGAAATCTTCCCGCCCCTGATAAGATTATTACCTAAGAATCTGACAATTAAGGTCATTCAAAAAATGGAAAGCCAAAAGATCAGGATTCGTTTGCGTGGTTACGACCACAGGTTGATTGATAGATCCGCTGCGGAAATTATTGAGAGAGCGAAACGCACAGGTGCGCGTATTGCTGGACCAGTTCCTCTGCCTACAGGGATTAATCGTTACACTGTATTGCGTAGTCCTCACGTTAACAAGAAATCAAGAGAGCAGTTTGAGGTAAGGACTCATAAAAGAGTCTTAGATATTTTAGAACCAAAGCAGCAAACGATTGATGCTCTGATGAAGCTTGATTTGGCTTCCGGGGTTGATGTGGAAATTAAGCTTTATTAAGGGTGCATGTGGCTTTGATAGCCAATAATTGAAGTGCAAGGCTTAACAACCAGAATAGGTTACATGATGGCGAAGATTAGCGATAAAGGACTTATTGTCAGAAAAGTTGGTATGACCAGAATGGTCGATACTGATGGTAAGTTAATACCGGTGACTCTTTTGAAAGTAGAAGAGCAAAAGGTTACTAAAATCCTTACCTCAGAAAAAAACGGGTATCAGGGTTTTCAGGTAGGCTTCTTTAAGAAATCTGAAAAAAATCTTACTAAAGCTGACGTGAATCGCTTGCGTAAAGACAGTATTGAAGAAAATTTTGCACGATTCAGAGAGTTTAGAACGCCCGAGCAGTTTTCTGTTGAACTTGGAGCGGTAATGTCTGCTGAGCAATTTAAAGAAGTTGCAGCTGTTGACGTTACTGGCATCACAAAAGGTCGAGGGTTTCAGGGAGCTGTTAAGCGTTGGAATGCGAGTATTGGGCGTATGACTCATGGCTCACGTTTTCATAGGCGACCAGGCTCTTTGGGGCAGTGTACCACTCCGGGGCGCGTGTATAAAAATAAGCACCAACCTGGCCATATGGGTGTCGCAGCTCGCACCGTTAAAAACGTGCGAGTTATGGATGTGGACACCGAAAACAACCTGATCGCTATTAAGGGGTCGGTTCCTGGTCACCGTGAGGGTTTATTGGAAATTAGGCCTACTAACAAGAAGTAAGAGCCCCTGAGAGTGAGGAAAGAATCATGAAATGGGATGTAGTAAACATCAAGGGAGACAAGGTCAAAGACTATGACCTTCCCGAGTACATCTACGGTGTGGATATGAACGAGGCGGTTTTGCATTCAGTTGTTAAAGCGTATCGTGCGAATAGGCGGCAAGGAACTCATGCTACTAAAACCAGAAGTTTGGTTTCAGGTGGCGGTAAGAAGCCTTTTCGGCAAAAGGGGACTGGTAATGCTCGTCAAGGGAGTAGTCGTTCTCCTCTTATGCCAGGTGGTGCAACTTGCCACGGACCGCAGCCGAGAGATTATCGTCAGCAAGTAAATAAAAAAGTTAAGCAGCTTGCTCTTAAGATTGCCTTGAGTGACAAGGTTAAGCATAACAAGCTGATATTGGTTGATGATTTTGCTGTCAACAGTTACAGCACCAAGCATATTGTTGGGGCTCTTAAAGTCTTCAGTAGTAATGCTTTGCTTGCAGATGAGCGTAAGGATGACTTCCTTTACCGTTCTGCTAGGAATATTCACAAGGTTGATGCGGTGCTTTCCAGCGAAATGAATGCTGAGCAAGTTCTCCGTCATGAGACTCTTGTTCTTAGCGAAACTGCTCTCAAGGCGCTTGAGCAAAGGTTTGGAGGTGAGAAGTAATGAATCCTTACAGTGTAATCGTAAGACCGGTCTTGTCTGAGAAAAGCGATGCTACCAGAGAACGGGAATCAAAGTACACCTTCGAAATCAAGCGTGACGCAAGTAAGCTTGATGTTAAAGCAGCAGTAGAAGCTATGTTTGATGTAAAAGTTGCAAGTGTGAATACCTGCATCACCCGCGGTAAAATGCGACGTAAAGGGATGCATGTGAGCATGAGTAGAAATAAAAAGAAAGCGGTTGTTACGCTTCATCAAGGTCAAAAGCTAGATATTTTTGAAGGCTAATAGCGAAAAGAGAGCTGATCGATATGGGTATGAAGATTTACAGAGGAATGACTCCTGGTCAGAGAGGGATGGCTGTAGTTGACTATAGCTGCCTTGATAAAGTTGAGCCCTACAAGCCGCTTACAGAAAGCTTAAGCCGTAAAAGTGGGCGTAACAATACTGGCCGTATTACGGTTCGTCATAGGGGTGGGCGAGTTAAGCGTGCTTATCGAGTAATCGATTTTAAACGCAACAAAATGGATATTGTTGGTAAGGTCGAGTATATAGAATACGATCCTAACCGTACTGCATTTATCGCTAGGATTTTGTATGCTGATGGTGAAAGGCGATACATTATCCATCCTGAAGGCTTAAAAAAAGGTGACAAGGTCCTTGCGTCAAGTCAGGCAGATATCAAGCCTGGCAATGCGATGCCTTTAAAGAACATTCCTATCGGTACTATGGTTCATAACGTTGAAATGCGCCCTGGTAAAGGTGGGCAGCTCGCCCGCTCAGCTGGTGGTCGTTGTCAATTGGCTGGTAGAACTGAAGGCTATGCTCAGTTAAAGATGCCATCAGGTGAGCTCCGTAAGATACCGGAAGTCTGTGTAGCTACCATTGGAGTGGTGAGTAATAGTGACCACTCTAATACTAAGCTTGGTAAAGCTGGTAAAGCAAGAAAGCTTGGTTTCAGGCCTACGGTTAGGGGTGTTGCAATGAACCCTGTTGATCACCCGCATGGTGGTGGAGAGGGTCGTACTTCTGGTGGTCGTCATCCGGTTACTCCATGGGCTGTGCCGACTAAAGGTCATAAAACCCGTAAGAACAAGCGGACTGATAAACTGATTATCAAAAGACGCAAGAAATAATATTTAGGAGGCTTTTGTGGCTCGTTCGATAAAAAAAGGCCCATTTGTTGATGATTATTTGCTCAAGAAAGTTGAGCAGGCTAAGCAAGACAAAAAACCAGTAAAGACGTGGAGTAGACGATCTACTATTCTTCCTGATTTTGTTGGCTTGACGTTTGCTGTTCATAATGGCAAAAAGTTTGTCCCTGTTTACGTAAATGAAGATATGGTGGGGCACAAGCTTGGTGAGTTCTCACCGACTAGGAACTACAAAGGCCATGTTAAAACTGGCAAAAAGTAATCGCTAAATGCGTAAGTTAGGGATATAGAGTCATGACAGAAGCCTATAAGTCATATTTAAAAGCAGTGAGGATTGCTCCTCGTAAAGCGCGATTGGTTGTCGACCTTGTTCGCGGTAAGCATGTGCAAGATGCCTTGGACATTCTTAAATTTACAAATAAGAGAGCTGCCCCAGTGGTTGCTAAGATGATTAACTCAGCAATCGCTAACGCACAAAATGTAGCAACAGTAGACGTTGATCATTTGGTTGTGAATGAGGTGTTTGTAGATGAAGGTCCTACTATGAAGCGCTTTCTTCCACGAGCTCAAGGAAGAGCAACACCAATTCGCAAAAGAACGTCACATATAACAGTTGAGCTGAAAGAGCTCTAATTGGAAGGAATAGGTCGGTGGGACAAAAAGTACATCCAACTGGTTTTCGTTTAGGTGTAGTCAAGACTTGGTCTTCACGTTGGTATGCAGCTAAGAACTATGCGAATTTTGTTTCTGAAGATGTTGCAATTCGCAAGTACATCGCAAAGAAATTTGCTGCAGCTGGAGTAGCTAAGGTTGATATTGAGCGGGCGGCGAAGAATCTTAAAGTGAATATCTACAGTAATCGCCCAGGAATTATCATTGGTAAAAAAGGTGCTGGAGCAGAAGCTTTAAAAGATGAGCTTGTTAAGATCTGTAAGATCAGTTCAGCTGAACCTACGCTTAACGTGTATGAAGTCAAGAAGCCTGATACCGACGCGCAAATCGTATCTGACAGCATTCGCCAGCAGTTAGAACGCCGTGTGTCCTTCCGAAGAGCTATGAAAAAGGCGATTGCAAGCGCTATAAAAGCAGGTGCTAAAGGGATTAAGGTACAATGTTCTGGCCGTCTCGGCGGAGCTGACATGTCGCGTGTAGAACGTTATCATGAAGGCCGGGTTCCTTTGCATACATTGAGAGCTGATATTGACTACGGTACGGCGGAAGCGCTTACAACTTATGGTCTTATTGGGATTAAAGTTTGGATTTTTAACGGCGAGATACTTGATAAGGCATAAGTCTTAGACGTAGTTGCAAGGAGAAGGTCAATGTTAGCGCCAAAAAAAATGAAATTTAGAAAGCAGCAAAAGCGCAGGATTCGAGGGCAAGCTCAAACTGGTAATCATCTTGCTTTCGGCGAATTTGGCTTGATGTCTCTCGAAGGAGGGCGTATAACTGCTCGGCAGATAGAAGCGGCCAGGATAGCCATGACCAGAAAGACCAAACGTGGTGGTCAAGTCTGGATAAAGATCTTTCCAGATACTCCAGTTAGCAAAAAGCCTGCTGAAGTACGAATGGGTAAGGGTAAGGGTTCTGTAGATCATTATGCCGCTAAAGTGCGCCCAGGTCGGGTTCTATATGAAATTGGTGGGATTGAAAAAGAACTTGCGGTCGAAGCTCTGCAGCTCGCAGCAGCTAAGCTCCCCGTCAAGACCCGATTGTTAGTAAAAAATGATGACCCTTGGATCTAAGGAAAGATCATGGAACTAGAGAAACTGAAAAAAGATGATATTAGCAGCTTTGACCGAGCCAGGTTAAATGAAGTTGAGGTGGACATAAGGAAAGAACTTGCAAAAGTTCGCCTAGATATTTTTACCGATAAAAAGCTTCACACTGGGAAGGTTAAAAACTTAAAGAAAAACCTCGCAAGGGTTATGACTTTCAAAAGAAATTTGATGAATCAATCATCTCATTAAAAGGTGTGCAAGTGAGCGGTGAAGTAAAAAAACAAAAGTCAGTCCGCGGTGTAGTAACCAGCGCGAAGATGGAAAAGACACGGGTTGTAACTGTAGAACGAATGGTTAAGCATCCCGTAGTTGGAAAATATATCAAAAAAACAACAAAGTTCATGTTTCACGATGAGAAGAACGCATCAAAGCTTGGCGATGAAGTTCTGATAACACCATCAAGACCAATCAGTGCGCGTAAAAGTTTTCGACTTTTGAGCATCGTGAAAGAGGCTAAAGAATAAGGCAACAAGTCTGTGACTTGTTAATTGGGGCGAATACCATGATACAAATGGAATCAGTATTAAAGGCTGGAGATAACTCCGGTGCGAAGCAAGTAAAGTGCATCAAAGTACTAGGTGGCAGTAAGCGTCTGACAGCTGGAGTCGGTGATGTGATTATGGTTTCTATAAAAGAAGCTCTTGCTAATAGTAAGGTTAAAAAAGGCTCAGTCCATAAAGCAGTTATCGTGAGAACTGCTGCACCAATTACCCGGAAGGATGGATCTACCATTCGTTTTGATGAGAATGCTTGTGTTCTGATCAAAGGCAAGGACAATGAGCCGGTCGGAACTCGTATATTTGGACCTGTTTCAAGAGAAGTTAGAAATAAGGGTTACGTCCGTATTGCTTCGCTTGCTCCGGAAGTTCTCTAATATTATTACCCAGGTAAGACCTGATTTGGAGAGATTAAAGTGGCTAGTTACGTGCCAAGATATTTGAAAGTGTATCAGGATATAGTTCCGGAGCTTCAGAAGGAGCTTGGAATTAAGAATGTGATGACTGTTCCTCGTATTGAGAAGGTCGTGGTTAATTGCGGTCAAGGAGAAGCAGTACAGAACATCAAATTTTTAGAAGCTGCTGTGACTGATTTGACTAATATCACTGGTCAAAAACCTGTTATGACTAAAGCAAAGAAGAGTATTGCTGGCTTTAAGTTACGTGACGGGATGCCAATTGGTTGTAGTGTCACCTTACGAGGAAAAAGAATGTATGAATTCCTTGAGAGGTTGATAAATATTGCAATACCCCGTATAAGAGACTTTCGCGGTTACTCACCTAAGGCTTTCGATGGGCGTGGCAACTACACCCTGGGGTTAAAAGAGCAGATCGTATTTCCTGAAATCGATTATGACAAGGTTGATCGTGTTAGAGGTTTAGGTGTAACTATCGTAACCTCAGCAAAAGATGATGTTCAGGGGAAAGCTCTGCTAAATAAATTTAACTTTCCTTTTCGTAAGTAGGAGTCACCGTGGCTAGAAAAGCTTTAATTGAAAAAGCAAAAAGGAAGCCGAAGTTTTCGACACGCAGCTATACCCGTTGTAATACTTGTGGTCGACCTAAGGCTGTTTATAGAAAATTTGGATTGTGTCGTATTTGTTTTAGAACCATGGCTCTAAAAGGGTTTTTGCCAGGTGTTCTTAAGGCTTCTTGGTAACGACGTTTGATTGGAGTTTATGGGCAATGAATATTACAGATCCTATTGCTGATCTTTTAACCAGGATTCGTAACGGCCAGAAAGCTGGCTTTGATGTTGTTACGGTCCCGGCATCAAAAATGAAAATAGCTGTGACACATTTGCTAAAGCAAGAAGGGTTTATCAGAGCCTATAAATGTGTCAGAGATAATAAGCAAGGCATCATTAAGATTGCTTTAAAATACCGCGAAGGTGCTACGCAAAGTGGTGTTATCGAGTCATTAAAAAGGGAAAGTAAGCCGGGTTGTAGGCGTTACGTCACTTCCCAGACGGTACCATATGTAAAAAATGGCTTTGGTATCGGTATACTTTCTACATCGCAGGGAGTTATGACCTGTCGGGAAGCTAGGAAAAGAAACATTGGTGGTGAGTACCTCTGTTCCGTTTATTAAAAGATTGAGGTAATAAGAATGTCGCGTATCGGCAAAAAAGAAATAAGCGTGCCTTCTGGCGTTGAAGTCAAAGTCGATGGACTTAACATTGCCGTTAAAGGCCCAAAAGGTGACTTGGCTAGGAAAATTCATCCGACGATGAAGCTTGAACTAGAAGGTTCTGTTCTTAAAGTTGTGCCTGCAAGAGAAGATAAGCCAGAAGTTAATTATCATGGTTTAACTCGCAGCCTTGTAAATAATATGGTTGAAGGTGTTAAGAATGGCTTTTCAAAAAGGCTCTTGTTACGAGGTGTAGGTTACAGAGCAGCAGTGGCTGGTAAAGACCTTCAGTTGACCTTAGGGTACAGCCATCCTGTCGTGTATCCAATTCCGCAGGGAATTGAAATTAAAGTGGATAAGCTGGGTAAAGACCCAATGGTGGTAGTGAGTGGGGCTGATAAAGAATTGGTCGGTCAAACTGCTGCTAATATAAGAGCATTCAGGAAGCCTGAGCCATATCATGGAAAAGGCGTTCGCTATGTTGATGAAGTCATTGTCACCAAAGTAGGTAAATCAGCAGGTAAAAAATAACCTTAATTGTACGGGCCGATAGCCATGGATAATAAAGTCAAAAGAAAACAGTATTTGAAAATTAAGCGGAAAAAAAGAGTCCGTCAAAAGGTGAACGGTACTGAGGCTAGACCTCGGCTCTCTGTTTTCAAGTCAGCTAGACACGTTTACGCGCAGGTCATCGACGATACTGCCGGCAAAACTTTAGTCTCAGCAAGCTCTTTTGAAAAGGGTAACCATCGAAATGCCAATACAGAAGTTTGTGGTGAAATTGGCAAGTTGATAGCTGCTCGTTGTAAAGAAAAAAGCATTGAAAAGATCGTTTTCGATAAAAATGGTAACCAGTATCATGGTCGCGTTAAAGCCTTAGCAGACGGTGCGCGTGAAGGTGGATTGGTTTTCTAGGATTGATTTATAAATTTCGAACAGTATCTGTTCTGATTACTCATAGCGTTGGAGCTAACATTGTCTAACTTTAAGGAAAAAGAAACCGACGGTTTTCAAGATCGTGTCGTAGCAATCAACCGAGTTGCCAAAGTAGTTAAGGGCGGTAGACGCTTTAGCTTCAGTGCACTCGTGGTCGTCGGTGATGGTAAGAGCAAAGTAGGTTTTGGAGTTGGAAAGGCTGGAGAAGTTCCCGACGCTATTAAGAAGGCATCGGAGCAAGCTAAAAAAAGTTTGATCGACGTCTCTCAGGTCAAAGGTACCTTACCATTTGAAGTTGACGGCCGTTTCGGAGCCTCGCGGGTCAGGATGTATCCAGCAAAAACTGGTAAAGGTATAATTGCTGGTGGTGCCGTCCGTACGCTTGTAGAATTAAGTGGCTTACAGGATATTGTATGTAAAGTACATGGTTCTAAGAACGCTCACAATGTGGTACGGGCTACTATTGATGGTCTTAGACAACTAATGACTATCGAGCAGTATGCTGATGCTCGTGGAGTTCCTGCAGAGGGCCTACAGCAAATTAGGCATGCAGAAACAGGAAAACAAGCAGAAGCTTAATGCACAATTATATTTGGAGTTAGTCCAATGGGACAGAAGATCAAAGTAACGCAGGTTCGTAGCACAATTGCCAATCCAAAAACCATGGAAAAAGTTTTGATTGGTCTGGGCTTAAAAGGTATTGGCTCATCCCGCACTCACAAGGACAATAATTGCATTCGTGGGATGGTAAATAAAGTTAGTCACCTTGTTAAATATGAATTAATTTCTGAATAGTTGATGAATAGGTGTCTTTATGAAGAACTTAGGAAATTTGAGTCCTGCTAAAGGGTCAAACAAAGATAAAAAGCGATTAGGTCGCGGCCCAGCTAGTGGACAAGGTAAAACAGCAGGTAAAGGTCACAAGGGCCAAAAGGCGAGAAAGGGGGGTGGTATTGCACCCGGTTTCGAAGGTGGGCAAACTCCACTTTATCGTCGTTTACCTAAGTACGGTTTCAAGAATACTCGAAATATGAAGCATTTTCATATCGTAAATCTTGCCGACTTAGAGTCCTTTGAAAGCAATGCAGTGATCGATGGCGAAGCATTGGTTAAAGCCGGATTGGTTAGAAATCTCAAACACCCAGTTAAAATTTTGGGCGATGGTAAAATTGAGAAAAAGCTGACTGTAAAGGCGGCAAAATTTAGCAAGAGTGCAAAGGCAGCAATTGAAGGTATAGGCGGTTCAACACAGGAGATCTAATTGTGGCTAGCCCCATCCAGAAGCTTCCAGAAGGCCGAATAAACCATCTCCAGAAAAAGATTATGTTCACCCTATTCTTTCTAGCACTGTATAGAATTGGTGTTCATATACCTATTCCTGGTGTGGATACCTATTTATTAGGTGAGTTTTTCCAGTCCCAGGGAGCAAATCTCTTTGGTATGTTTAACATGTTTTCCGGTGGTGCCCTCGAGCGTTTCAGCGTGTTCGCCCTCGGTGTGATGCCTTATATCTCTGCATCTATTATTTCTCAGTTGTTAACAGTGGTCGTACCTCATTTGGAAATGTTGTCCAAAGAGGGAGAGGCTGGTAGAAAGAAAATTACCCAGTATACAAGGTATGGGACAGTATTACTCGCTGTTATTCAGGGGTATATGATGTCAGCCACATTGGCTAGCTCCGAATTTAATGGTGGTCCTTTAGTAATGGACGCAAGTGTTGTCTGGAAGGTCATGACTGTGATCTCTCTTGCTGCTGGTACAGCCTTTGTAATGTGGCTGGGTGAGCAAATAACTGAAAAAGGCGTTGGGAATGGCATTTCTCTGATAATTTTTGCCGGTATTGTTGCAGGCTTACCGGGTGTTGTTGCAAATACTTATACTCAATATACAAGCCAACAGATGGACCTTTTCAGAATAATTCTGATGACAACGGTTTGCGTTGCAGTCGTAGCAGGTGTTGTTTTTATGGAACAGGGAGCAAGGCAAATTCCCGTTCAGTATGCAAAACGTCAGGTAGGGCGGAAGATTTATGGAGGACAGTCCTCACATCTTCCAATCAGAGTGAATACGGCAGGAGTAATTCCCCCAATTTTTGCAAGCTCACTGTTACAATTCCCAGTCACAATAGCTGCGATCAAGCCCGACAGTTTTATAGCTGAATTTATTAATCTCGCCTTTATCCCAGGAGGTTGGCTCTATAATACTGTTTATGTAAGTTTGATCGTGTTTTTTGCTTTTTTCTATACATCAATTACTTTCAAAGCGGATGATGTTGCTGAAAATTTGAAGAAGCATGGTGGATTTGTCCCTGGTATCAGGCCTGGGGCAAGGACTGCGGAATATTTACACAAGGTGTTAAATAGACTTACCTTGGTTGGTGGTATCTATCTTTCAGCTATTTGCGTTTTCCCTACTATTCTTACCGGGAGATTTAACGTTCAATTCTATTTCGGTGGAACTAGTTTGTTAATTGTAGTTGGTGTAGCTCTCGAGACTTTTCGACAGATCGACGCACACAGGCAGTCTCTTCGCTACGATGCATTCCTTAAACAGGGAACCATCAAAGCTAGAAGAGGTGGTGGAATATGATTTTTGTGTTGATCGGGGCCCCGGGTGCGGGGAAAGGAACTCAAGCCGACCTACTGGTCGAGCACTTGGGTTGCTATAAAGTCTCCACAGGAGATGCTCTTCGAAGGCACATGGCATTAAAGACAGAAATTGGAAAACAAGCGGAGTCCTTTGTAAGCGAAGGAAAACTGGTTCCTGACGAGGTCTTGCTTGGAATTCTGCAACGGGAGCTTGAAGAACACTCCAACGAAATGGTCTTACTTGATGGTTATCCAAGGAATTTGGCCCAAGCCGGTACTTTGGAAAAGTTAGAGCAGACCTACCCTGTAAATGGGGCAATCCATATACACGTAGCAGAGGAAAATCTTCTTCAGCGTTTGGGCGGGAGGCGTGTTTGCAGTGCTTGTGGTGAAACCTATCACATCATGAATAAAGCCCCTGAAAAAGAGGGTGTGTGTGATAAATGTGGTGGCGATGTTGTAACTAGAACTGACGACCAGGAAGACAAGATCCGGGTTAGGTTAGGTGTTTACGAAGAACAGACTGCACCCGTATTGAACTACTATAAAGATAGGAATCTCTACTATAAAGTCGATGGGGCCAGAAATCCAATGGACGTTTTTAATGAAATTAGAGGCGTCGTCAAAGGTTTTGAAGGCTCACGATAATGGTAAGATAACGTGAGCAAGAAGAAAAAGACAACTATAAGATGCTGCTTGCATCTTGTATAGATCTGTTATATTGTGCGGCGATCCCCTCTATGTCGGGAAACGTTATCATTAAATCCTATCGTAAGTGAAATAGAGCAGGTGCGGAGAAACAATGGCAAAAGAAGACGTCATAGAGTGTGAAGGAACGGTGAAGGAACCTTTACCGAATGCAATGTTCAAGGTCGAATTGGAAAACGGTCATGAAGTGTTAGCTCATATAAGTGGAAAAATGCGCATGCACTTTATAAGAATTTTGCCAGGTGACAAAGTTAAATTAGAGATATCTCCATACGATTTAGGTCGAGGGCGAATCGTTTATCGATCTAAAAAGTAACTATAAATGATTGAGTAGTCGAATTGAGGAAATTATGAAAGTTCGTGCTAGCGTAAAGCCAATTTGTGACAAATGTAAGGTAATCCGTCGTCACGGAGTGCTCCGTGTTATATGCGAAGTAGCTAAGCATAAACAACGTCAGGGATAAACAACAAAGGTCGGATTTGATGACCTTTTTTAAACAGATAGGGTTCGAAATATGGCTCGTATTGCAGGTGTAGATTTACCTGGACATAAAAGAATCGATATAGCTTTAACTTCCATTTATGGAATTGGAAGGCAGGCTGCTCTCGAGATAGTTGAAAAATCCGGACTTGATCCAATGATCAAGGCAGGTGCTCTCGATCAAGGTGCGATTAACACTCTTAGAAAGCTTATCGACGGTGGATATACCGTGGAAGGTGATTTGAGAAGAGAAGTTTCTCTAAATATTAAGCGTCTAGTAGAGCTTGGTAACTACAAGGGATTACGTCATCGGATGGGTTTGCCAGCTAGGGGTCAAAGAACGAAGACCAATGCACGTACCCGTAAAGGTCCTCGTAAAACCGTAGCTAACAAGAAAAAAGCAACTAAATAGGCATTAAACTCAAATGGGCTTGGGTGCTCATAATAGGTGGCGAAAGGTAAAATATGGCCAAGGTAGTTAAGAAGAAGAAGGCTAAAAGAAATATTCCAATTGGTGTTGCCCACGTTCAGGCTACTTTCAATAATACGATCATCACTTTTAGCGATGTGAACGGTGAGGTTATCTGCTGGGCAACTGCCGGTGGAAAAGGCTTCAAGGGATCAAGAAAGAGTACTCCGTTCGCAGCACAGGTTGCAGCGGAAGATTGTGCACGAAAAGCTATGGATGCTGGCATGAAGACTGTTTCAGTCTTAGTTAAAGGTCCGGGAGCTGGGCGAGAAAGCGCCGTAAGAGCTATTGGTTCAACCGGGCTAAAGATTGCTATGATTAAAGATGTAACGCCTATTCCACATAATGGGTGTAGACCTCCTAAGAGAAGAAGGGTCTAACAGCGGATTGATACCAAATGAGGGTGTAAGTAAGACCCACTTTTCTCGATACGTGCTAGACCAGGTGGCTTCGCCATAAATAATAATGCTGGATTATATTTGAATTTTTGACTAAGTAGAGTGATACGTTCAGGATTATTTTCACAAAAGGTTGAAGTTACCATAATGGTGGTAAATAATTATCTGAAGATCTTAATATGTAATCTGCTTAAGGACAGCGTCTTACTATAGGGTTGTTAAAGGTAGTACCGGATAAGTGACGGTTTTTCTGCCACGGTAAGCCTTATGAGATTTGCTCCTAAAATGCCAGGTAGCCAAAGTGATACGGAGAAGCTTCGATGCATCGAAATTGGAAAGAATTGATTAAGCCAAAAAGTTTAGAAGCTGAAAAGCTAATACCAACTTACGGCAAGTTCGTAGCAAAGCCCCTAGAACGAGGATATGGTTTGTCCCTGGGTAACTCCTTGCGTCGGGTACTTCTCTCAAGTATCAACGGATCCGCGGTAGTTGCTGTGAGATTTAACTCTGTTGAACATGAGTTTTCAACAATCGTTGGCGTCAAGGAAGACGTAACAGATGTTATTCTAAACATTAAGCAGGTTAACTTAAGGTACCTTGGGGAAGCTGATGCAACTATTCGCATAAAAGCCGAGGGGCCTAAGGTAGTAACAGCTGCTGATATTGAGACAAATGGCGATGTAGAGGTGCTAAATACTGATCAAGTAATTTGTACCCTAAATGAAGAAGCAAAGATTAGTATGGAACTAATCGTTAGGCATGGACGCGGGTATGTTTCCGCTGACCGGAACAGAAGTGAAGATCTCCCTCTAGGTTTTATAGCAATAGACTCTATTTTCGCGCCGATTCGTAGGGTTGCTTATAATGTTTCAAACGCCAGGGTTGGTCAGGATACAGATTACGATAAACTAACGCTTGAAGTCTGGACGAACGGAGCAGTTAGGCCAGATGACGCAGTTGCTTACGCAGCAAAGATTCTGAAAGAGCAACTGACGACATTTATAAATTTTGATGAGACTGAAGAAGAAGAAGAGCAGGAAAGCCTTAAGGAAGACAAACCAAAATTAAACGAGCATTTGTTTAAAACGGTTGATGCTCTTGAGTTAAGTGTAAGGGCCGCAAATTGTCTGGAAAATGCAAATATTAAATATATTGGTGAATTAGTTACTAAAACCGAAGCTGACATGTTGAAAACTAAAAACTTCGGTCGGAAATCTTTGAACGAAATTAAGGATATTCTCGTAGAAATGGGCTTATCGCTGGGGATGAAGATAGATGGCTTCGATCCGAGTATGTTAAGGCAGAACGAGGAAGAGTCCGTAGACAACGAACAATAGAAGTAGAAGAGGCTACCCATATGCGTCACTTAAAAAGTTATAGAAAACTTGGAAGAGAAAGCTCTCATCGAAGAGCAATGTTGAGAAACATGGCGACATCATTCCTAACTAACGGAAAGATTCATACTACCTTACCTAAAGCTAAGGAACTCAGACCGATAGTTGAGAAGATGATCACATTAGGAAAACGTAATGACTTACATTCTCGCAGGCAGTTAGAAAGTTATCTTTTCGGAAATGAGGCTGCAGGCAGAGTTTGTAAGGTGTTGGCAAAAAGATTTGAAACTCGCCCAGGCGGTTACACTCGTATTGTAAAGTACGGCGAGCGTTTTGGAGATGGCGCTGATATGTGTAATTTGGAACTCGTTGACTTTCGTGAGAACGAGGGAAAAAAAGAAGAAGTTAAATCTGCGGAATAGCAGCTTTAAGAGGCCAATATTTAGCGTTAAAACAATAGAACCCCCAGCACTTTCTGCCTACCCTGTACCCCGTCTAAGCTATGTTAATATAAATAGAAAAGCCGGGGGACAAGATGAACAAAAAATATTTGATTTTAGTCTTGATGTCTTTAATCTGTAGCTGCCACCAAGGTGGGGAGCTCAAAAAGTTTATCGACTATCAATCTTTCGAGTATATAGGGGGGACCCTGTTTAGTACTCCTAGCCAAGTAACTATGAAAGAGATTCATTTAGACAAGGGATTGTTGTTTGGCCAAGAAGTTATGCTTAAAGGTACCATAATGGAAATAGGATCCTACCAAACATATATGGTATTGTCAGATAATACTGCAAGAATGCTAGTAGTTCTTACCAACCTAGATTTTTACGATGTGATTGGAGAAGATAGTTTACAAGGAGAAGAGGTTAAGATTCTCGGAGTTGTAGATTATGGCAAGAAAGGCTTACCATATATACTTGCAAAAAGCATAGTAGTAGATAAAAAGATAGCCTAAATTTCAAACAGTTTTATAGTAAATGTGCCTGCCATCTCTATAAGTCTCAATTTTATTTTGAGAAATCAGGTTCTGTAGGATTCGTTTAGTAGTCGCTTTAGAAATAGCAAATCGCTGACTTATTTGTGATGTTGTTAATCGACTTTCAACAAGTAGATGGAAAATTTCATTTTCCCTCTCGGCACCTCCCTTCTTTGTCGGATAAATTCGAATAGCCTCATTAAATAGATGAATATTCGATTTATGTAGGATTAAAGGAGCAACTGTATAGGGAAAGAGAGTGCGAAGACGCATGATAGAGTTTCTTATTTTTTGTTGCCAACCTTGAGAGTGGGTACTTTGCTTCCAAACAAATTCTTGAACATTTTTCAGATCGCTTGAAAAGTTTAATTGTTTAATTAAATAGTCGAATAATTCAGCAAGAGCAGGAAATCTACTCAAATTAACTTCATAGAGATTACTTATACAATATTTACTTTTATCAATTACCTTAAGGCTAGGTGCGAAATATACGCGGGTGTACCTGGCAATCATTTTCGATTGCCAGTCATGAATAAGACGATAAGATTTACCCTCGATGGTAGCAATCCAGCACTTTAGAGCAAAGTTATCGGCAAAACCAATTTTAGAATATTTCGATGTAGACTTTAAGATTCGGTAGCATTCTTTAAAGTCACCAGATCGATATGCATAAGCTGCCATGATTATTTCATGTTTAGCTCGTAAGGGGGTGTCTGCCATTTTTCTAATATTGAGCTTAAACTCATTTAGGTAATAAAGAAAACTTGATCCAATAGATTCTTGGGCAAGCTGGCATTGTATTAAGCCCAGTAAACCAATTGATTTGTGAAACCTATCATCATTTTTTTTCGCAAGGTTAAAAACTTCAAAAAACTTCTTCTCTGAACTTTGAAAATCGCCAGAACTTAAGCAGCTTTGACCTTTAGCAAACAGAAAGTCTAAATAGGTGAACATATGTTTGTTAAGGTTTGGACAAATAGTTATTTTGTTTTGAGAGATACTCTCACTTAAATAAGCAGATTGAAGTAAATAGCGACTATAAGAAGACAAATCTTCAAGTGTGTGAATGCCCTGATTCTTATAGTTATGAACAACCTGATCTAAAAGGATTTGGCTCTCTATTGGGCGACCAGATTCCCAGATTAATTCAGCTTCAAGGCTTTTATAACGGCTTTGATATCGATTAGAATGATCAAGTGTTGCGAGCTCTAATGTTTGCTTGCCAAACTTTTCTGCAAGCTTGTAACGGCCGAGGGCAAGGTAACTAAGGGTTAACATAGAAATAATATGAAGCCTACGATAACTTTTGTCTGTTGTTGGCAAACAAGAAAGCGCTTTTCGGAAATGATCTCGGGCTTCTGAAAAATTTCCGTGATTATATGCGTCCAGTCCATAGAAAGCTTCGCAGTGAGACAATGGCCCCTTAAGGTCATGCTTTTCCGCTAGCAAGCGACTTTCCTCAACAAATGAATAAGCTTGCTCTACTGGCCGTTTTCCTGCGTTTTGCGCACATGCTGCTGTATTAAATAAAGCTCTTGCTGCAGATTCCCAGTCTTCAAGCTTTAGAAATTTAAATGAAGATTCTCGGAATAATTCACTAGCTTTTTGATATTGACCAAGAAAAAAATGCATTCTAGCCAATTGAACCTTAAGGTCGGCTTCATCCTTTAATTTCAGATTAGAGGTCTCAATTGTAGCGTAAAGTTTATTCATGAGTCTACTGGCTTTACTAACTAATCCTTCTTCAGCATAACTTCCACATACCAAAACTTGGAGCTGTAGCCTCTGTCTTTGATCAAGATTTGATAATCTTAAAGACTTCTGTGAAATATCTCGGCTGAGGTGAGGCTCGCCGCATTCCAAGAATAGTTGAGCGGCAGGTATAGTAAAGTCTGGTACGTTGATGCTCTTAGCAAATAGGCAGATAGTTTTTCCTAATTCAAGGTTCCAACATGATAGGCACCCCTTAATTAGGATCGCAAAAATAAATGGTTTATATTGAAGAGACTGAGGATCGGACCTAAGCAACTTAAATAAATCTTCGATAGGTTTTGATGAATTGCTGGCAATTATCGAGCGTTCATATTTCTGGAAAAGATTCTCCCAAGCCTCCTTTGTGTGGCAGTTTCTCGCCTCTTTTATGATGCTATCCCACTTTTTCATGATCATTCCTGCCTTTATTTATATTTAGCAAATAGAGAAAGCACTGCTCAATACAAATAAAGATTTCTCTGGTAAGCATAGAGATTTAAAATTTTGGACTATAGAAAAAACCCGAAAATATATCAGTTTTTACGGTTTTGTATGACGGAATATCATGCGCAAGTTTCATATTTGATGTGGATCGCTATCTCTACATGCATATAATATCAGCAAAAGATCATAATTTTAAAGTTAGAAATAAGAGAGAATGTGCTGCCGATCTCTTATAGACTAATGCCTCTATAATGAAAGGAAATTACGTGAATCATTATCAAAGATTTCAATGCCTGCTTTACTCCAGGAATTTTAAGTTATTCCTTTTAATTTGGCTTTGTTTAAATGGCGCACTGTCATCACAGGCTCAAGAAACCTACGAAAATTCAGTGCAATTAAAGAGCTCTGTTATGTGGAGGCCTTTTTCGAAACATATTTACCCTCCAGGTATTCCCGCTGTTTTAGAAAAGACTGACGATAATAGATTCTTCAAAATAGAGCAGTATTACAGTAAACAAGTAGATTCAAATGTGATTAAGGTCTACGTACGAGGGCCATGGCGTGATGGTATGATGCAATCGTACATGGAGGAATGGCGCAATGATTATCTTTCTATAAGCAAACCTGAATGTGATGACCAGGCAAGTTTAGATGCAGATGGTAATTTGCTTGGTTATCGTTGTGAGGCTTATTTGGAAGTGGAGCAAGATATTCCTTCAGGCGCTATTGGAATTGCTATGGCTTATAAAGCTTGGCAAGGTGAGGTTATTCATCCAAATGCTGTATTTTGGATTATATTGCCAGAGGATAATCAAAATATTGGCTTTGAATACAGTTTACAGACAAACGAATCGTTTCAATTCGATCGCAAAAGCACAAAAGTAAGTTTGAAATATACTGAGCTAAAGCTTGAAAAAAAAATAGTTAGGATCACTAAAAATGGTGGATATACCTTGGGCTCTGGTTTTATAGTGAGGGATCTTGGTCCGCTAGTTTCGGTTTTTCCTAGACTGTCTGGCATAGGTAGCCTACCTTGCGATGGTGTCTATATCATTACCGCAGCTCATTTATTTCCATCCGGGTTTTTGTCAAATAGTGATGCAGATTCTTACGGAGGCTTTGAGAGGGATGGCTCTTTATTTTCTCACAGTAATGTCTTCAACATTCAATTCAACGGCTCTGATATTTTTAGAGGTGCAGCAACTCTATTGGCAAAAAATGAAGAATTTGATGTGGCTGTACTTTACCTAAATTCTATTGGTTTGCCAGCTACCATGAAAGAGCAAAACGTGGCGTATTGCCACGATATCGATGGCTTAAGTTTTGTATCAGAAATAGAAGGGGGAGATCACCTCAGAGTTCTTGGTTTTACTAGCGAAGGAGCAGAGCATCTAATCTCTAAGGCCGGTTATCTAGCCGAATATCCCACCGAAGACACCTCAAATTTTGGACCTATAACAAAAATTAAGCTTAAACAGCAAAAAGATAATAGCACCGTTTTTGCTCAAGATGGGATGTCAGGAGGACCGATTCTAACCGAGGAAGGTCAGGTAGCAGGGATAGCAATAGAGCGTCCAGTAACTGACAATAGTCTTATTGGACTTGATTTTACTACTATTGAGGAAACAACAGGGCATGACTACTTTCGCAATCACAGTGGTGACCCTTCTTGTGTCTTGAGTTTTAATCCGTTTGACCGTACCCTAAATTTGGTAAATAAAAATATTTCATACTGTAATTACGGTAATTTTGGCTCACAAGAATTTCTAGAGCCTTTGCAGGGAGAATGGGTTCTTCAAGAAGTACTTGCCATTTCGGGTAGAGATTCCAACACAGAAAATTGGGGTTTGGGGGGGCATTCCTGGAAAAATGGGCATTCGATAATTAATGGGTTTACCATAATCGAAGGTAAAAATGTTCTCAAGTCAGGCTCCTCCTTAGTTGTAAATCACAGCAATATCGAGTCCATTAATGCATCTAAAATAGATCAAGGTTTTAAACTAGATAAAAAATCGTGGGCATCTTTAGTGCCTGTGGGTGTAAGAATCTTATACTCATCTACTCTCCTCGAAGAGGAAGCTGTTGCTTATGGTGATCTGAATTTCAACTCTGTGATATCAAGTATTAGGTTGAGTAAAGAAGATAAAGGGTTTACCCCAATCTATTCTTTAAGAAATTTTGTTATATGGTTAAGGCAACAATCAGAATTTTGGCGCTTTGAGGATAATATCTGCTTTATGGGCCGAGATTGTAATTAGATTTCCGGAGAAATGCCAATATTTTTACTCCCGCTTGTTGTCCAAGAAAAATATGTTATGATATTGGTTTAATAAAAGATTTTCAGTTATAGATTGCTTTCCTGGCCTTACTTATGGTAAAGCATAGCTGTTAGGAAGCAGGATTAAAGAACTGTGTTAACTGCTTATAAGTGCTTAAGCTAATTAGTTAGGTAGCCTTTCTGTTAGTATCTATTTGGGATCAATTTCTTAGCTTCGTGCAGGTAATTGATTTGGTCTTAAAGGCCTGGCGTCACCTCAAGATCTGGGGAGATGTTCCCGGGCTTTTTTATTAGGTGGAATTTTATTGAGAAGAGAAGAACTTAATAAAATCATGGACGTAGCTCAGGGTTATTTGGAGCCTGGTGGCTTTGAGTGTATTGAGGCTGAATGGAATGAGCACGATCAACTCTTACGTGTTTTTGTTGATAAACCAACAGGGGTTGATATGGAGGCTTGCGTGCAGGCAAACAGCTTATTAAGAGATATGAGTTGTATTGAAGGCATTGATGCAGGGAATTATAATTTAGAAGTAAGCTCTCCAGGGGTTGAACGTCCACTTAGACGCCCAACTCATTTTGAGGATTCGATAGGGAAAGAAGTCTCGGTACATTTAGTTCAAGCATTACAGGGAAAACGTAAACTACAGGGAACTCTTACCCGGATCCACGATGAAGTACTTTTCATAGAGCTCGAGGAAGAAGAATACTCAATTCCTCTATCGTTGATCCATAAAGCAAATATTGTGTTTAATTGGGATTTATAGCTTTCTTAATCGAAGGCTAGGTCTCAAAGTCATTGTCATAATCACTAAATATAAGAGGAATAGCCCATGTCCTTTTTGGAAGGAACCGGGGAAGGAAGCAAATTAAGTGACGTTATTTCTGTTGTTAGCAAGGACAAAAACCTTGATAAAGCAGTTATCATCGATGCGCTCGAACAAGCAATTCTTCATGCAGCTAGGAGGGATTTCGGAACCAATGCCGATTTAGAAGCTACCTACAATGAAGAAATGGATGAAATTGAGCTATTTCAATTTAGGAACGTCGTTGCTGATGACTCCACCACAGAAGAAGATGGTGATGGCAATGAGACTGAGATCGAGCTAACCGATGCTAAAAAGCTGGACCCCGATACCGAGATTGGTGATGCCTTAGGAATCAAGATCAATACAGCTCGGTTTGGTAGAATTGCTGCCCAGTCTGCAAAACAGATTATTGTGCAGAAAGTTCGTGATGCAGAGAGAGCTCAGGTCTTTGAAGAGTTTAAAGAACGAGTTGGTGAGATATTGAGCGGGCATGTCAGACGTTTGGAGCGCAATGATATCATTGTCGATCTTGGACGTGTTGAGGCTGTTGTTCCTGTGAGAGAGCAGATGCAAGGCGAGCGATTTAGGCCGAAAGATAGAATCCAAGGCTATGTCGTCGAAATTAAAAGGTCCTCGCGAGGGCCTCAGGTTGTTATGTCAAGGGCACATCCCGGATTTCTTATCAGGCTGTTTGAGCAGCATGTTACAGAGATATATGATGGCATCGTGAGCATAGAATCTGCAGCAAGAGATGCCGGACTGAGGTCAAAAATAGCAGTTTATTCTCGCGATAGCTCGGTTGACCCAGTTGGAGCTTGCGTTGGTATGAAAGGCGCAAGGGTTCAGGCGGTAGTTCAAGAGTTGAATGGAGAAAAGATTGATATTGTCCCATGGGACAAAGATCCAGCCAAGCTTGTGTGTAATGCATTAGCCCCTGCTGTTGTAAGCAAAGTTATCGTGGACGAGGAACGGCATGCAATGGAAGTCATCGTTGCTGAAGATCAACTATCTCTGGCAATTGGTAAACGTGGACAGAACGTAAGGTTGGCGGCTCAGTTAACTGGTTGGCGCTTGGATATTAAGAGTGAAGCGAAGCTCGAAGAACAGCTTGCAGGAGTTAAGTCTGTGCTTGCTTCTGTTGAAGGACTTGGAGATATGCATGCTGGTATTTTGGTCCATGAAGGAATCAAAACTCTGGCAGAACTTGCTGAAGTTAGTCCGCGCGCTTTAGGACGTCTATTAAATCTTGATGAGTCTGATGCGGAAAAAGTATTGCAGGCTGCTGCTGAAAAGGCTAAAGAACTTGAAACTGGCGTAATTCAGGATACTGATGAATACAGCGCTGAGGATGCTGCTGCTGCACCGATACCAGAAGAAACCATCAATAAGGTTGAAGACGATATTAGAAAAGATCGGATTGAAGTGTTTATGAAGCTTAAGGGAGTTGGTGAAGCCACAGCTCATGCCTTAGCTGATGCTGGATACGGAACAATTGGCGATATTATCGCTGACTCCGCAGACGAAGTTGCTCAGAAAGCTGATTTATCGCTTGGTATAGCAAGGACGGTTCAGATAGCAGCAGACCGATATTTGCAAGAGCAGCTGGTTGTTGAAGATAAAACTTGAATGAAAATGTAGTTTTTGGATAACCTACCTCCAATTCTAGGGGTACGGGGCTTACGCCTTTCCAACGTATAAAGAGGGTTTTGAATGGCAAAGATTCGCGTTTATGAGCTTGCTCGCGAACTGAAAATGGAAAGTAAAGCGCTTTTAGCCAAAATGAAGGATTTGGGAGTTCAGGTTCCAAGTCATCAAAGTACCTTAACGGCGGCGCAGATCGAAAAAATTAGAGCCAGCATGGAAACTAGCAAACCCAAGGTCGTTGTGAGAAGGCGTCGTAAGGCACCTACCGATGCTAAGGCAGCTGGCGACGAGTCAGCGGCTGATGGTACAGTAGCTGACACTGCTAAAAGCCCTGAGCTTTCGGGGGAAGCTGCAGAAAATAAAGCTCATAAAACCTCAGATTCAGACCCTACATCTCAGCTGGAGTCTGCTTTTAAAAGTGAGCCAGCTAAAACGTCGGCGAAACCTTCAGAGTCTAAAAACGTCAGTGAAGCTCTTGCACAAGGTGAAGCTGATGACGCCAAAACCAAACCGCCAGTTGTGGCGAAAAAGCTTGAAACCCCCAAGGCTAAAAAGAAATTGAGCAGCGAGAATGCTGCTGAAGCTCCTTCTTTGGAAAAAAGTGATCTAGTAGAGGGGGGCGAAGTTGCTGCTAATGCTTCTAAACCAACTGAAAAAGCTGCTTCCAGCGCGGCAAAGGAAGAGGCTAAGGCTTCAGATAAGGTAAAAGCGGGTGTAGCAGAAAAGACAAAAGAAGATGTCCTGGCAAGCAAGCAAGCAAGCCACGAAGTTACACCTGAACCTAAAGAGGAAAAACAAGGCGCCTTAGCCGAAGAAGCCAAGGCTGAACCTGCCCCAAACCTCCCTTCTGCAGCTGGCACAGAGCCGGAATTAAGCACTACAGGGAATGACTTAAAGGAAGCAAATAAAGACGTGAAAGGTGGAACAGCCTTAGGCATAAACAAAGATAGAAAGATCCCACCCATTGGCCACGCTACGCAGATGGCTAAAAAAGTGGATCTAAGCGCAAGCGCAGCAGCGAAGCCTAAAGAGCGCGACCGCTTAAAGGAAAAGGAAAGAGACAATAAGGACAAAGAGGTTAAGGCCCGCAGTGCTGCTAAGAAGAAAAGCTTTTCTGGAGCAACTATTGTTCGAAAAGCAACAGTCGAGGAGACTGAAGCTACAAAGGCTACTGAGGAAGCCAGACAAAGAACTTCGAGACGTGAAGATAGCCGCGGTGTGCGAGTAACCGGCATCGGAGTTAGTCCTCGTATGGGCCAGAATGAAGGCCGAGGAATAGAGAAAAAAGAACCAAAAGCCCCAGCGGCGGAAGCTCGTCCCGGCTTCACTGAATCGAGTGAAGAAGGCTTTAGCGGTGGCTCTAAGTGGTCTAAAGAAAAAGGTAAAGACCGTCATCAAGCTCGCAAGGACGAGGATGAAAAGGTTGCCGTTAAGGCGGTTCCTAGTAGCAGCAAGCGCAGGATATCCATGCGTGATTTGCTTGATGATTCATCTGGCTTGGAAGTCGCAGAGCCTTATGCAAATGTAAATCGAAAACGTCGCACTGTTTATACTCCTTCCACTCAGCAGAGAAAAAAAGACGCAAAGAGGCGGAAGGATCTCAAAACCACTCAGATCACAACCCCCCGTGCGGCTTATAGAGTCGTTAAGGTTGATGGATCTCAACTTACTGTTGGCGATTTAGCTAAACAATTAAGTGTTAAAGCTTCCGAGTTGATTAAGAAACTCATGGGGCAAGGTGTAATGGCTACGGTAAATCAAAATATTGATTTTGATACCGCAACCTTAATTGCAACAGAGTATGGATATGAATGCAGGAATGTTGAAAAGACTGTTGAGGATGTCCTAAGTGCCGAAAATGATGGGAGTAAAGTAATTGCGAGGGCTCCTATAATCACCGTTATGGGCCATGTTGACCATGGTAAAACTTCAATCTTGGATGTCATTCGTAAATCTAATGTAGCTGGAGGTGAGTCTGGCGGCATCACTCAGCATATAGGTGCCTATACTGTGAATCGGGAAAACTTTAAATTTACTTTTCTTGATACACCAGGCCATGCAGCTTTTTCTGCAATGAGAGCTAGAGGAGCACAGATTACCGATATTGTGGTGTTGGTAGTTGCCGCTGATGATGGAGTAATGCCGCAGACTATAGAAGCAATTTCTCATGCAAAAAATGCTGGGGTTCCAGTCATTGTTGCAGTCAATAAAATTGATAAACCTAACCTAAATCTAGATCGTCTTTACACTGAGCTTAGTGAGCATGGAGTTCAGGCCGAAGAGTGGGGTGGGGAAATACAATTTGTTAAGGTTTCCGCTCTGAAGGGAGAGGGAATTAATGAACTGCTTGAGGCGATTCAGTTACAATCGGAAATGTTAGAGTTGGATGCTCCAGTCGATTGCCGAGCAGAGGGTGCTATTGTAGAAGCTCACCTTGATAAGGGGCGCGGACCAGTAGCAACTGTAATGGTAACTAGGGGGATTCTTAAAACTGGCGACTTCATAGTTGCAGGTAAAGTTACTGGTAGGGTTAGGGCTATGACCGACCATCTGGGACAAGCCCTAGATGAAGCGTATCCTTCAACTCCGATTGAGGTCATTGGCCTCACTGAAGTGCCTATGTCCGGAGACCAGGTAAATGCTGTCACCGACGAGAAACTTGGTCGGGAAGTAGCCGATCTCCGCCGCGCGAAAGAAGACGAACAACGGCAGGGTAACTCAGCTGCTGCTACCCTTGATCAGCTACTTGGTAAGGTTAACTCTGAAGAGATCCCGCTTGTTAACTTCGTTATTAAAGCTGATACCCAGGGAAGTGTCGAAGCTATTTTATCGGCATTAGAAAAGTTAAATACCGATAAAGTTAAAAATATTGTGGTTCATAAAGCTGTAGGTGGTGTTAATGAGAGCGATCTAAACCTAGCTGAAACTAGTCAGGGAGTTGTTCTTGCTTTTAACGTCAGAGCTTCTAATGCGTGTGCTGATATAGCTGAAAAACGTGGGATTGTGATCAAGTACTTCAGTATCATTTATGATCTTGTAGATGCTGTAAAAAGCTTGATGGCAGGAGTCTTGCCTCCTATTGAGACAGAGGTTATACAGGGACATGCAGAAGTTCGTAACGCAATTAGTGTTCCGAAAGTCGGTACTATTGCTGGTTCTTCGGTTACAGATGGCAAGATTACTCGTAGCTCTTTCCTAAGGCTTATCCGCAATGAGATCGTAATTTTCAGCGGTAAAGTGGGGTCTTTAAGAAGGTTTAAGGACGATGTAAAAGAAGTTCAGAATGGGTATGAATGCGGAATATCCATAGATGGCTATACTGATATAAAAGTCGGCGATGTGATAGAGGCTTACATGATTGAAGAGTCTGCCGCGACCTTGGATTTTAATGAAATTTGATAAAATGATGGATAGGAAATGGGATTAAGACAGGAACGTCTGGCAGACGAGATTAGAGATTTATTGGCAACTTGTTTTCTCGGCAGTCAAATGCGCGACCCACGGCTAGAAGGTGTGAGTATAACTCACGTAAAGGTGAGTGCCGACTTGCAGCTGGCTACCGCTTACTTCCGACTGTACAATCACGGTCCCAAGGATCAAGCTAAGGTTGGACTTGAGCGGAGTAAGGGTTTTTTGAGGAAGCACCTTGCCCAGAATTTGAAACTTCGCCGGGTGCCAGAGCTCCGCTTTTTTTATGATGAGAGTGTTGAGCATGGTTCCAGAATTGAAGCCCTTCTTCATCAAGCCAAAAACTAAATTTCCCTAAAAAGTAAAAAAGGATAGAAGCGTGGTTAAGACTCTCCACCCACAGGAGCTTTCTGGTCTTCTAGTTGTAAATAAGCCAGTAGGAATGGTCTCCAAAGATGTTTCTCGATGGCTTAGTAAGCGATTAGGTTCTAAGGTCAAAATGGGGCATGTTGGCACTTTGGACCCTGCCGCTGAAGGAGTTTTACCAATTCTTTTGGGTAAGGCTACGAGGCTTCAGGACCTGTTGTTGGACCTCCCTAAAACCTATGAGTGTGATGTTAGCTTAGGTAGCGAAACTGATTCTCTTGATAGCGATGGACAGTTAGTCAAGGAAATGCCTTATGAGCATGTAACTAGGGATGGTTTAGAAGAGGCAAGTCAAGATCTTCTTGGTAAGCAGCTCCAGGTTCCTCCTATTTACTCCGCCGTGAAGTACCTAGGTAAACCCCTTTATTTTTATGCTAGAAATGGACGAGCAGATGAAGTTGATTTAGATGCACTTGCACGCAATATAGACATATATGAGTTTAAAATTCTTGAATTCTCAGGGCAAGTTGTTACCTTTCGCTTAAGGTGTTCTAAGGGAACCTATGTGCGGGTGGCTGCCAGAGATTTGGCAAGAAAACTTGGTACATGTGGGACCATAACGAGACTGTGCCGAACTGAGTCTTCAGGAGTTGCTATAAGGCAATCTTTTAGCCTAGAGGAAATTGAAAAATTCCTTGAGAAAAATGGACAGTTACGAGAACCTCTATTAATTCCAATGGAAAGTTTGGATTTAGGTTTGAGCTCCTTGCCTATTGATGATCTACGTTCTGTTGCAATGCTAAGATCTGGGCAGAAGGTCAGGATAAAAGATGGCCTCGCCTCAGTGCGGGGGTCAGAGTTGGGCAAGTTGATTGGTAATCGTTCGCAGGAGAAGTTGCTCTTGCTGGATAGGGATGGCCGCGCTTTTGGGCTCGGTTTGGGTCATCCAAAACCGGATGAATTACAGGTCGAGATGAAAAGGAGTTTGTTATGAGTAATGAGAACTATTTATTTACTTCTGAATCAGTAAGTGAAGGGCACCCTGATAAGGTAGCCGACCAGATCAGCGATGGGATACTTGATGCGCTCTTGGCCCAAGACAAAATGTCCCGAGTGGCATGTGAAACTCTTGTCAAAACTGGTTTGGTTGTAATAGCTGGTGAAATCAGCTCCAAAGCACTCATAGATTTTTCCCAGGTAGCTAGAGATGTAATTACTGAGATTGGCTATACAGATGGTTCTTTAGGCTTTGATGCAAAGAGCTGCGGTATTATCACAGCTATTGATCAGCAGTCCGCAGATATTGCCGTAGGTGTTAATGAGGGCGAAGGTCTTCATGCTGAGCAAGGGGCAGGTGATCAGGGAATGATGTTTGGTTACGCATGCAATGAAACTACAGAATATATGCCTGCGACCATTGATTACTCCCACCGTCTACTGGAAAATCTAGCCACTCTTCGTAAAGAAGAAAAGGTAAACTGGCTCAGGCCTGATAGTAAGGGGCAGGTGACAGCAGAATATAAAAACGGTGAGTTAAACAGGATTGATGCAGTTGTAATTTCGACCCAACATGCTCCTGATGTTTCTCACGGTGAACTCCGTGAGTATGTGATTGAAGAGTGCATTAAGCGCACAATTCCTGCCAAGCTACTCAGTGACACTAAGTATCACATCAACCCCACAGGGCGTTTTGTGATTGGGGGACCTCAAGGGGACTGCGGGTTAACAGGACGTAAGATAATTGTTGATACATATGGCGGTCACGGAGCTCATGGAGGTGGAGCTTTTTCTGGCAAGGATCCTTCTAAAGTAGACCGCTCTGCGGCCTATATGGGCCGATATATAGCCAAGAATATTGTTGCCGCTGGCTTAGCTAAAAAATGTCTAGTGCAGTTGGCCTATGCGATAGGGGTCGCAGACCCTGTGAGTGTGTTCGTTGAAACCTATGGAACTTCTCAATTAGGTGATCAAAAGATTGCTGAACTTGTTAAAGAACATTTTGGTTTGAAGCCGCGACAAATTATCGATAGCTTGCACCTTTTACAGCCAATATATCGAAAAACTGCTGCTTATGGTCATTTTGGTCGCAGTGAATTTCCATGGGAGCGAACAGATAAAGCAGCAGAGCTAAAGCGGTAATTACCTGAGTTTTTATTGGTAGTGGCTCTATAGATTTTCTTCTCTTAAATAAAAACTTTTATTGTTGGCCAAAATACTACCCAAGTCTCTTGCAGGCGCTCTGGGTCTCGCCTTTGTTTACTTGTCATCTCATGCCAAAATAGTAACTGAACTTAATTGGGTACCGAAGCATCTGAGCCAGTTACTCTAGCAGTCTAGGTCAAATGGGAGGGGCAGATGACAAGCCGCAATAAAAAAGGTCATAAAAAAATATTTCTGGTTAACCGCGATTTTCAGATGCGCTACACCAAGTCCGCTGTCGTAGTCGGCCTTGTTTCTACTTTTTTGACTACAGTGGTGATTTTGTATCCCCTTTACCAATTTCAGATTCTTCGTATCCCAAGATTCTTGCCTTTACCGATTCTGATTGCTATGGCCTTGGCAGCTGTGATCAATATTTCAATGATCGCAGTGATGGGAATTTTAATGACTCATCGAATTGCTGGGCCCATGTACAGCTTGGTCAGGTCTCTGCGAATGGTGAGCTTAGGAAAATTCAATGGTACCATGCGTTTGCGCGATGATGATGATCTAAGGTTTGTGGTTAGAAATTTCAATGATATGACGGCAGCATTGAGGTCTTTGACATCCGAAGATTTGCAAACTATCAAAAAAGATTTAGAGCTTTTGGAACAGCTCGAGCAGAATCGGCAAGTTGAAGAACTCAAGGAGAATTTGCAAGCTTTTTGTGTAAAGCTAGAATTACGTCTTCAAGAGGGTTAGCACTATGTTACCTTTAGAGACCTGTTTGTCCGCCTAGATTGTCCCTCGTAGTTCCTGCCTTCAGGGAAGATTGTTAGGGCGTTATCAGAGACAATTACAAAAGGTAAAATTAATGATTTCCTTCTTAACGGGCAGAGTATTAAAACGTATGCCGAGTGGTATCATCTTAGATGTGAATGGAGTTGGGTATGAGCTTGCGCTCACATTACCAACTCTGGCTTCCTTGCCTCCCAATAGTGAAGAAGCTATGGGTTTTTGGGTTTATACCAAGGTGCGAGAAGATGCTCTTAACCTGTATGGATTTAATTATTGGGAAGAGCGTCAATGCTTTGAAATACTGATACAAATTAGCGGTGTAGGCCCAAAGGTAGGAATGGCGATTCTATCTACATTGGATGTGTCTGACTTGCATAGAGCTATTGACCAAGATGAAGCAAGATTGTTTTATCAAGTGCCGGGCATTGGTAAAAGAACTGCTGAAAAAATTCTTCTCGAACTTAAAGCGAAAAAAGATAAGCTTCCAAGCAGTTCCAGCAATAAGGCTGGTGTCTTTGGAGTTCTTGAGCCAAGCCTTGGTTTTGATACTGATCGTGTTGGAGCGACTGGCACCTTATCGCCTTGGGAAGAGTACTTACGAATTGATCTGCACTCTGCACTAGAAAATCTAGGTTTCAAGGACAAGGATATTAGTCCAGTGATTAAGAAACTCGAAAAAGATCATAAGGACGAAGATTTTTCTACCTTAGTGAAAGCAGCTCTTAAGCTTATCTCTGGGGGATTAAGCGATAAGAAACGCCAGGGTGCCAAAGTAAAATCTATGGATATTAAGACGATTTTTTAAGTCTAGGTGACTCATGAATGAATTCAGCGGTGAATCGATTAAGGTAGAGAGAATTTTATCTGAGGGGCCTCTTGAGGATGATTGGTCAGGAGATGAGGAATTAAAGCATGAAGCTCGATGTTTAATCAAAGGTATTCGACCTAAAACTTTTACTGATTACCCTGGACAACAAGCAGCAAAGGAGAATCTTAAAATCTTTGTTAAAGCTGCTGTGAAACGTGGGAAGCCCCTTGATCATGTGCTGCTCCATGGTCCTCCAGGACTTGGAAAAACTACTCTGGCCCATATAGTTGCTAATGAGCTTGCAGTTCCCTTTATTACCACAAGTGGTCCTTCGATAGACAAACCAGGTGATTTGGCAGGAATCCTAGCTGGACTGGAAGCCGGTTCTCTACTTTTTATTGATGAGATCCATCGGCTTACGATTCAGGTGGAAGAAGTGCTTTATGGGGCTATGGAAGATTTTGCAATAGATATCGTGGTTGGGCAGGGACCAACTGCTCGGTCTGTTAAGATGGACATTGCCCCGTTCACCTTAGTAGGAGCAACCACAAAACTTTCGAGTTTATCACGGCCTTTTTTGAGTCGTTTTGGTATCCAGGAAAGGCTGATGTTTTACAATATCTCATCCCTTACTGAGATCATACATCGTAGTACTCAAGTTTTGGGAATCAAGATCAGTGACACAGGAGCTTTAGAGATTGCCAAGCGATCTCGAGGAACTCCAAGGATAGCAAATAGGCTTCTCAGAAGGGCCTGGGATTTTGCTGAAGTTAAAGACGTTCGAGAGATTGATTTACTTACGGTGCAGGAGGCATTGTCTCGTCTCGATATCGACTCTGGAGGCCTAGACCGTATTGATCGCGAAATTCTTAAGATTATTAAAGAACGGTACAGAGGGGGCCCAGTTGGGATCGAAGCAATAGCCATAACACTGGGTGAAGAGCGGGCAACCCTTGAAGAGGTGTATGAGCCATTCTTGGTTTATCAAGGGTTTTTAAGTAGAGGCCCACGAGGCAGGTCACTAACCGACCTAGGGCGTACTCACTTGGAATCATTCCACTAGGTATTATCATGGAAAGCTTAGAAGGTAGCGAAGAAGTAGAAGATCAATCCTTTCGTCTTACCAGTAAATTTAAAAAAAAATTTGTTAAAAGTTCGGTTAATATTCATGATCGAAATCAACTTGAAACAGCATTTGATTATAAGATTTTAGATTCATTATCAAAGAAAAAAAATTACTCCCGGTTTTCTCGCAGTAAGTATAAACTTAAAGTTGAGGTCTTTTTGTTTTTCCCCCCCGGAATGGGTATCAGCCCTCAAACATATAACAAGCAACAGTTTTATGAAGACCTAAACCCTCATATTCGTTTAAAAGAACCTCGTCTAAGTTACAAAGAGCTTTTGGGCTTGAAGAATCCCTCAGATTCACCTCTTAAGAAAGTGGATTCGCTTCTCAAAAAGACAGAACCTCACAAGCATACTGCAGCAGGAATTGAGAGTGCGCGGGTGTTTGCCTGCAGTTTTTCTGCTTATTATCTCAAAAGAATTCAACGTCGATGCAGAAAGCTAGAAAAATCCGTTCGTATTTACGAAAAATCGAATGACCACTTGAGCAAGGTTGAGGCAAATATTTTAGTTTGTGAATCGCATTTAAATGAGTCGTTACATGTACTAAAAGAATGGAGACTTCTCTATCAAAATGCGAAAGAGATTTCCGGACTCGAGGAAATTTCTCAGGAGATACTTTTTGCCCTTGAGTATAGCCATTATCGGTTTCGGGAAGGATTAGCAAAATTAATTCATGCAGTAGATGATCTTTCTCCTGCATTGCCAGCAGACAGTTTCAAACAATTAAGAAAAAGGCTTTTAGTCTGGGTTAGATTACAAAGAATATATGCGTCTTCCTTTGGATTTTTATGGTTAGATGAAAAAGCTAGTGAGACAGAGAGAGAGGAGTATTTTTCTAAACTAAATAGCTTAAAAAAGCGCATGTGGCAGCCTCTTTATCTTGAGGTGAAACCTAGAAAGTCTTTTTTACTTAGAAAACAGTTGGCATATATGTTAGCAGCAGGGTTTGCGGCTATTTGGGCTCTTTTAGCAGATTTTTGGATTCGATTTAAGCTGCCGGTGAGCAATAATCTTGGGGAGGGTCTCAGTGATTTTCTCGAATTGAGCGGTTTGTTGGTTATTATTGCTTTTGTCTTTGCTTATGTATTAAAAGATAGAATAAAAGAGACAGCAAGGACGAAATTTCATAAAGGAATCCTAGGAACAAATCCTGATTATAGTGAGCAAATTTTATGGAAAGATTCAAATGCTCGAGTACATAATTTAGGCATTATTCAAGAATGGATGAGTTTTATTGATAGTGAAAATCTGCTGCCAAATGAAGTCGACCAGCTTAGAGTTATGCATAGAAAAAAGCGACTTTTTGGTGGTGAGCAGGTGGTTTGCTATCGAAAAACTATAGAACTGCATCCAAGTGCGCTGAAAAATGTCAGCTTTGCTACTCTTTCTTTACGAGATATCATTCGCATCAATGTAAAAAGATATATTGCTCGTTTAGGGGACCCGGTTAGCCCTTACCTCAGCCTGAGCGAGAAACATGGTTCGGTAGTTCTACCCATGCCTAAAAGCTATTATTTGGATATGGTGCTCAGGTATTCTTATAAGAATCATTGGAAAAATTTTGAAAGTTTAGCCTTGGACTTTAATCGGCTTGTACTTAATAAGGATGGGCTGGTTAGGATTGAGAAGATTTAGCAAACTTTTTAATTTAAGAAAGCTTACTAAATGGGATGGTTTTTTGTATTATCCATCTATTGAAGGAAATTCCCTCATAGAGTAAAAAAATATGCAACTAATAAAATTTCAACGAGTGGGTGAGGAGTATCTAACCAAAGTACGAAGCTCACCATTTATATTGAATTGAACTAAAACGTCTATTTTGACTATAGTTCCGTTTCCAAAATCTAGAGGAGTATTACTTTCATAGGCCCCTTTCGAGGTATTTGGTCCAATAATATCTCTTGTTTTAGGTTTTATTCCTTTAGGTGGTTGTGCTAGAAGTGCAACTCCTTCTCTACCAGGCTTAAATGCGCTGTAAATTTCAGGAAAAAGGTGATACGCAGTTCCATCACTTTTTTTCATGAGAATTATTCCAGCGACATCAGGATCTTGTTCTAATCTTACGACATCAATTTTACCGTCTTTGCCTTTACCTCGGTTAAAAAATCTTGGTTGAAAATCACGTGCTTCTAGAACTATGCGTCGAGGATTGTTTGGGATCTTTGAAAACCTAGTATCTTCAATCTCATTAGTAGACCTGTTAGAATCAATATCGGAATCCGACCTTTTTGCTGGTATTTCTGGATTTTTTGAATTCTTGGCAATTTTCTTATTTTTCCATTTAACCCACTTTTTACCAGCCCATTTTGTCCCAAATTTAATTCCAGTCAAGGAAAGATTATCGTTTTCTTCTTCTTCTTCAAAGGCTCCCAGCTCATCCATGATGATAACAAATACTTCTAAATCGTCGTCAAGAGAACTTGTTTCTTCACTTTCACCTTCAACTTCATCTGGAACTATTAAACTAAGTTTAAAATCCTGATCAGACTGATCTGTTTCAGCTGAAGCAGAATCTATTTGCTTTGGTGCAGCTTGTTTCTGCGTAATAGTTTGAGACTCTCCAGTATTGTCAGAGGATTCTTGGCAAGAATGGGTCAACATTGCCATCAAAAAAAAAGGTCAATATATGTTTCAAGTAACAATTGAACATCATTAAATTTCCTCATTTTATTCTAGTCGCTGTAGATTTATCTATTCGGTATGCAGATTATTTTGTTTATTTTTTTTTTTTTTTTTTTTTTTTTTAATGCAAAAATAATCTTGCCGTTCAGAATTCAAATCAAAGTTGAGATAGAAAAAAATATTTTCATCAAAACTCCCCTTCCTAAGATGTGTTTAAGAGCTAATCAGAGAAAAATCTTAAGTTTTACACACAGCGTGGC
>JBGCDR010000033.1:0-11123 GCA_045105515.1 Oligoflexales bacterium | reverse complement strand
ATGCTGCTAATGCATTATAAAAAAAACCGTTCGAAACTACAAAAATGTTGTTGGATAAGCATTTTTTTCAGAATTAATTTGTCTCTATTCTGAATCTATGAGTCAGGAGGCTTAAATGTGGTTTGTCCAAACTAGAAAAATTAAGAGATGCTTTCAAAGAAGTCTTTGCACCACCTCCAAACTTTTCGGCCAGCGAGTTCGCTAGCGAACACCGATATATGAACACAAAAGATTCCCCCGAGTCCGGCAAATAGCAACACTGGTGGTATCAGATTGATATGCAAGACGTCTTCAACGATTTAAGCGTTCAAACTTGCGTCTTTATGACAAGTACGCAAATTGGCAAGATGGCAATAATATTCAATATTATCATGTACATAGTCTGTGTCTTGTCCGGTAGAATCACCTTTGCATTGCCTTCAGACACCTAAGCAAAAGATTATTCCAAAGCTCGCTTGGGACCCATGATTCAAGACTGCCCAGAACTTGCAAAAAAGATCCCTCCAGGCAAAAGATCAGGCAACACAGTTCTATTTAAAGAATGGGCTACTGGCTTTCTGAGATTTATCGGTAGTAGTAATGCTGATAAGGGTTCCAGTTTCCCGAGTGCCTTCATTTTTGGTGATTAGGTAGACCGCTTTGAACGTGGAGCAAGATCAAGTTCAGGTCAGATTGAAGGTAGCATTATTGACCTTCTTTTGGAGCGTATTAAGCGTTTTCAGAGAAAGTTTATGCTTCTTACGAGTACCCCCACCATTAAAGATACTTCAGCTATTTATAAGTACTGGCTTAGGTCAGACCAGCGCAAACCCTTTATTGCTTGCCCTTACTGCGAACATGAGCAGTTCCTTGCTTGGGAGCAGTTCAATTGGCTTGGAAAAGGTGAGAAGGGCTTCGTTGCTGACATCGAAAAAGTTAAAAAATCTTTCCATTTTGAATGCGAAAATTGCGATTCACAGATATTTGATGATGATTTCGAGGAATTTCCTATCCCAGGAAGGTGGTTAAAGACTAATCCTAAAGGTGAGTTTCCAGGCTTCCATATCAATGCTTTCTACACAAACCCTTGGATTGAGAGCTTTGAGAAGTACCTAAACTGTGGGCAAAACCAGTCAAAGCTCTCAATCCAAGGGTTTGCCATTTTCATTCGAAGCAATAGCAACTCCTGATTGGAAAACCTTGCAGGACAAAGGAAAGTTCTACCATCGAGGCACCGTTCCCGAAGAGGTTGCTGTTTTACTTGGAGGCTGTGACGTTCAGCATGACCGTGTTTAGCTAACGGTTGCTGGAGTCATCAAGAATCAGGTATTTGTGATCGATCACCATGTTGCTCATGGTAATACCCACAATGCAGATGACCCATTATGGGATGAGCTAGACGACCTTGTTTATAATGCCAAATGGGATAAGCTAGACGGAAAGCAACTTAAGATCCTCAAGATTGCTATCGCCTCCAGGCATAATAGCAATGCTGTCTGGCGCTTCTCCCTTACCCGCAAAAAGGTTATTCCGGTTACAGGCACCGGTGTATGGAGCGATAAGGTTCTCCCAGCTAAGAAATTCGAAATCAAAGAGAATGGCAAAACCAGAAGGCTAGGCAAGCACCGCTATTCCGTCGGTGTCAACCTAATCAAGATGGACCTCTATGTTCGCCTGAACCTACCAACTACCGATGGTATTCCATCCGAGTATATAAGCTTCCCTCATGGCATGTCAGACGACTATTACAAGCAGGTTTGTAGTGAGGCTTGCGAACTGGTTGAGGATTCAGAGGGAAGACAAAAATATAAGTGGGTTCCCAAGTACTCACAGCTAGAGCGACTTGACTGCTTGGTCTATATTTTAGGCCTGCATACCATTTTGAATATGCATAAGTGGTCAGAATCTCGATGGGAAACTATGGGAGATGTTTATAGTGATACTATTCCAGAGGAAAACCAGCCTCCTATTAAGGAGTCAATTTTCCTTTGAAATATCAGGCGTTAAAGGAACTGGTAGTCGCCTCATTGTCAGCTAAAATATTGATACCAATCTTTACAATTTAATTGATTAATAATCATACAAATGATACTTGGGTAATTATTAATCAATGGCATAGTGAGATGCCAAATAAACATTTAAGAAGGGAGTAGCATAATGAGGTTCTTAACATCTACTATTTTAACATTCATTCTGTTTTTTGGGAGTCAGTTGAGTGCTTCTGAACCTCCTATGAAGCGCATTAAAGTATCCGAAGGCGATCAACAGATTGAAGAAAAAAATGGTGAATATGGCAATTTTTATTTAGAGCCATTTTTAGTCGGTTTATCTAAGTATTTGGGAGCAAGTGATTTTGGCAAAGTTCGTCAATTAACTAAGATATCCTCCAAGCAACTAAATATTTTAAGAACTAATAGTCCATTTTATCTATCTAACTTGGATAAGATGATTCAGGAAGTTGATTTTGATGACTGTAGTAGAGATATGATCAGTTTTGAATCTATTGACAATAAGTTAGCTCAAATTTTTACAGAACTTAGAATTGTCGAATTGATGGAAGGTGCAATAGATAGTTTTTTAGGAAACCAGCCCCGTAGAATAATTCCATCGGCTATATTAGGATTAAGAAATCAAAGAATACCAAATAAACACGCTATCAATATTGTAAGAAGGTTGGCATATGATCAATTTCAAATAAATTACAGACAAGTTATGGCCAACTTTGGAGCCAACGTATATGCGATACAAGATGAAGACGAGCTGGGAGGTGGATTTATTTTGTTTGCTCCACAACAGCTAGGAAACATTCCAAATGCTAATCAGGACAATGAAACACCCCGAATAAGAGACTTTGAACGTTGGGTAAAGAAAGAAGTAAGAGACCAATTTTACACTCTTACGAAGGGAGAAGATATTATTTTGTCGAAGAACAGAGTTTATTTGATGGGACTAACAAATTATATCACCATGAAAGTCCGACAGCACAATCAATACAAAGATTTTATCGAATCTCTTGGATCCTGGATATCTCACAATAGAACTAGAGATTTTCCGGCAGAAAATGACATAGGTGCAATGCTATTAAGAAGCATTAATCTAGATGATGTACGAGGAAGAGATAGAAATAGAATAAATTTCATATTATCAGTCTTAGATTAATGACATATATGAATACTAATGCAATATCAAAACGGAATATCATCCAAACTAGGCGCTCTTGAAGAAGGCTGACTAGAGCTCGGTGAATTCTGCGGAAAACTAGTTGATGCAAACGGATCTTGAGTCATGGGTGCAGATTGATTTGGAGCACCATGCTGTGCCGGAGCTCCCTATTGATCCCCTGCCATTTGTCCCTGATTACCACCAAGAAACCAGCACCCCCTGAGCAACAATATCAGTAGTATATCTATCCTGGCCACCTTATCAAACAGCTTTATCCCATCTCAAAATTTATTATCACGTCATCATCATTCTCAAATTTTTGAACAAGAAATTGAAGATGTTAATGTATTATCAGAAAATGTGCCTTTATTGAATGACCAGTTTGACAACACAAATGACATGTTGGAAGGATTCAAAAATTTTTTCTGTGAAGTAGATAATTTTGTAGATGATGCATTTGGTCGTCGTCTAGGAAATGGAGCCAATTTTTATGGTAAAAGTGATAGAAACAGAAAGTTAGAACCGAAGATACCAGATCCTCTTGAAGATTACCAGGGCCCGTTATCTGGAGGACGCTTTTTATGGAAAGAAGATGAAAACGGACACCTACATCCGGTTACACGCTTGAAAAAAACAAATATAGGCAGAATGCATCTTTGGGAAAAATACTTCGATGACGAAGATAACCAATCTCTTTAAAGTGCTTTGATGAATTTGAGAATTTAAATTGAAACTTATGTTTTACATCAGAATTGCTCTTAGCTGTTACTCAGAGCTATCTTTTTTTTCCTTTTTAGAATGATAAATAGCATTTACCGTCAAAGCTGTAATGATACCTAATGAACCAATTCCTAAAACACGATCGAAGGTTGTGAACAAAGGTCTCTTTAGTACATTTGGGTTAGGATAATCTACGCGAAAGTTAGCTTTAGAATATGGCCTTACACCACGCTCAAATGAAAGAGCTTTATCGGCACCAGTTCCAAGGTAGTATTTTCTAGTGAGTTCTACAAACTCTTCCTTGTCTATGAGGACCCCAACTTTAAAATCAGAAGATACTTCCTTTTTGATATAATTAGACATTTTTTCATAATCTATGAGCTTTTCGCCTGGATTAAGAAAACTGTTTAGCGCTTTAGTTTTTAGCTCCTTTGCAAAGTCATAGTCACCAAGCAAGATAGCGTTTTTGACGTGCTGATGTTTCAAACGGGTTGAAGCTGAAGCTGTGTTTCTTCCAATAAAACCTCCAAAAGATTTGTGCTTCCCATCATGCTTATAAATCGCATTGCTTTTGTTTGTTCTGACTGAACTAATATCAATATGTGCTCTCTGAATCTCATTGCTAGATAGGCCTTTCGCCCTTAATTCTGCGTACTCCAATGCATAGACTCCGCAGTTAAATCCATCTCGTTGATGCCTTACTTTGACAACTTCTGTTTTGTAGTTTTCTCCGGTCAGTTTTGAAAACTCTGATTGAATAACATCCATTCGTTGCTTTATTTCAACAGGGGGATTACTTCCAAAACTATCATAATATTCCACTTTCCTGGATTGAGTATCGACTATGATCCCTGTCCAATGAACACCCCCACCTTCGGAAGTGACACTCAAGTTTACGGGAAAATAATGAATTCTGCTGCTTTCAAGGCCATTATCTATAAAATAAGATGAATTTGCTGAGCCCTCTATCCAATGTCGCTGAATTTCTAGTCTGAGCTCTTCTGTTAGGTGTTGCTGACCAAATGGGTGGCCATATGCTGATTGGGTATAAGCTTTAAACCCTGATTTACCCTGTGATTTATGATTATTGTACTCAAGGTAGTTACTATACCTCTCAATATCTTCCGATTCAAGCCAACCACTAGGCTCCTGAAGCCCTGTCAATTCTAAAGAATTGGTTTTCGGGTCAGTAATTTCTTGATTATTTGTTTGCTTTTTAGACGCTGGAGCTTTAGAACGACACGCATAAGAAAGCAATAATATATTCAATAGAATCAAGAATTTAAATGTTGTTGAACCGTAGCTTTGTGCCATTTGTGTCTCCTATTGTCTAACAAATCCTTCAATAATCGTGCCAGGACCGAGTCTTAAGAAAATCTGCTAACTAGGGTTTCATCCAAGAAGACATTTATGGAAGAATTCAAATTTTCTTTAGCATACCCATTGAGAGATATATTATTCTATAATTAGTGACCACCAAGTTCTTTACAATGAATAGTAGAGCTGTCATTGAAGGTGCATACAAGCTTAGCACTCCGTTTGAATCCCTATTCTTCAATTCATATTGGACCGAATTATTAGTGGTGAATAGAGACATTTCTGATCTATTTAAGGTAGATGCGCAGAATGGAAAATTAACTGTATATATTGGGTTCGATAGATACGAAAAGGCAGACAATGGTGCTTGGCATTTGGAAAGGAATCAGGATAAAGGTTTGTTATTTTTCCTGAATTTCAATATAAGGTCTCGCTCCAACCTTAATTTTACGGCAGAGAGTTTATGCTTCCAATCATCTAACTCTTCTTTCGAAGGAGGTACCCAAGGTTATCAGAATACAAAGGGAAGCTTACAAAAATCATTATAAAAGCACTGGATAGAAATGAAATTGCAAGTATTGATACAGAAAATATTACATTTTCCTTGAATAATTCAATGGATCCTTTTAAGGAGGCGACTCTTCACTTAATGGATTCTCTAGAAAGATCTTTAGTTGATTGTCAACAAGCAATCGATTTTGCAGCTAGTCTTTCACAAGAATATAAGAATAAGAGTATCGAAACAAAGGCATTGTCTAGCCAGATTGAGCTGACTGATTGGGGAGAGGTATTTTTCAAAAATGTGCTATCTGAACGTGAGGATATAAGCACTATTGAAAGTTGGATAAGAAGCTTGAAAGCCGGTAAAGAATTCTTTTCGCAAGATCAGCTTAGAAACGGAGCAGAGACTTCATTTGCCTATAAAAGAAAGAAGAAGGATTTGTTAGTGAAGGCTCTAGACGATGCTTGGGATAAACGTGAGTTCTCATTGATCGAGCGAATCGGAAAGCTGGGCGTCTATAAAAGTATGTGTAACCGTCACAAAAATCTTGTGTCTATGATCGATTGTATCGGTATAGATTTTTTTAGTAAAGAATCCGAGATGGCATTGTACCTCGATTTTGGCGAACGTTATGGAGTACTTGCCGAAGCTTTGGTGGAGCATCTAAAAAAACTTAATCCTGAATTTAATTTTTCTTCAATTGGAAGAGATCTAACAAGGAATTTCTTTGGTACATTTGGAACTCCTATTTGGTCTAAGTGTTCAAACGAACTGTTTTATAAAAATTTTGATAAATTAAATCAGGAAATAGATAATTTGCTTGAAACCTCTGAGCAATTTAAACGCTGGGAAATTGAAAGGAACATCAAAAATATTCTCAAAGATTGCAGACAGTGACTTAGGACATTCTAGGGAGCCGAGAATGCACAGCGGAAACCTATTGCATCATAGGTAGGAGTAGGTTCAGCATGTAAATTGCTAGCAAAAACTCCTCCATTAACCATATCATCCCAATCCCCACCACGATGCATGGATCCTCCTTCAGTGTTAGGACCGGCCCACATTTGGCCGATGGACTGGGTGCTGTTCCATGTATCATTCCAAAAAGGTGTAACTGCATTAGTTGGGATCAGGTCAGATAATGGCAATGCCGAGGTTCCTGTGATATCGGTGAATTCTCTCCAGAAATAACCGTTAGGTGTCGGTTTTTGGTCAATATTGTAGTAGTCTACCCATTCCCAGACGTTTCCTGAAAGGTCCCAAATAACAGATCCATTTGATAGATCATGAGTCCTTCTTTGTGTGGTCTCATCATTTTCAGCTCCACCAGAAGCTATGGGAGTACAATTGTTTTCAAGGTAAGCAAGGCTGTCATTTGCGCTAGCGGCACATGGTGATCCCTGAGCAGTGCTTGGATTGTTATCTGTATGGCCGCGAAAAAGAGATCCAGAACCCACGGAACCTCCACTCCAGTTATTGGCAATATTTGTAATATTGGTAGCAATTGTCATCCATTCATTATTGGTGACAAGGTGGTAGCCTTGACCAAGAGAAGTACATTCAGTTCTCGCATCCTCTTGCGAAATGAAAACCCAAGGGGTTCCAGTAGGCTCAGATGCTGGTGAATTGGAGATGTTCTTAGCTTCGTATTTCATGACACAAAAATTATTAGTACCATAATTAGGGTCACCTGGAACCAAAATCCAAGTGCCAGGACCAACTTCATTGCAATTCATTAGCATTAGATCAGGCTTGCTAGAGTCATCTTCTTCAGATGCTTCATCGGGATTAACTTCATCAGTTGTTTTGTCAGTATTGGCTTCATTAGTAGTCTTATCTACCCCATTTACCAAAATTTTTTGAGCTGTAGCTTCCGAGTTTATGAAAATTTCAAGCAATTTTTCATTATCAATCTCAACAACTTTGAATACAAATAGGTCTGAGGGAATCTGATTTCCTTTATCATCGAAAATCATAATTTTTTCTTTGGGAATATCTTCTGGTGCCAAATCTACTGACATTTTACATTGAAAATTGTTTCGTACAGAAAGAGTACATGCCAAAAAGAATGACTCTGTATTACTATTTATTTCTTCCTCAGTATCGTCTCGGCCATTCCCGACTGTAATACCCTCGCCGGCGCCCATTGTTTCTAATTCAGCTTCACTATACAAAACTTGAGATTCTTTTGATTTGGACTTATTAGAGTCCAAAAACGTATTTAACTCAGGTGAGTTATTACAATTGACTAAAAATAGCAAAAGTGCAAAATATTTTAAGTTTATTAGCTGTCTAAATTTATCCAACTTTTTATCCCCTTAGATCACCCTCCAAGATTTATTGAAGATTCTTACATTATGAGGTGATCTAGATTGGTTTCTTTTTCCAAATATACTTATCGGTATTTGTACCCAAAAAAATAAGTTTTATTTTTCGTTGATTTTTTTAAGATATTTTCTTAATAATACTATTTATAATACCTTAAAAATATTGGATAAATTTATTATTTATTTTAAGAAGGTTGATCTAAATTAGAATAAATATTTTAATGATATCCCATCGTAAATTTTTGGTAGATAGAGATTATATAAAAGGAGGGGAGAAGGATCTTACGATCTTTCATTGAGGGGGATTATTTTATTAAGTACAAAAAAGGAGGGGGAACTCTCCTGAGAGGGGCGTTTTATTTAATTACAGGAGGATCGAGTATCTTACGACCCTCCTTGAGAGGGGTCTTAGTATATTTCTACTAAGCAGTAGCTAATTACATAATACTTGTCGGATTACTGAGAAAAGGTATCCATTCTTTTTATTGAAAATTGGTGAACTATTGTTCAGAATTTCACAAATGGCTAAAATATATTTTATATTAGATATTTATATCCTGGCTTTTTGGAAGGTAGTTTCTGGTGCCTACGTTACAATAAAGGTCTAATATGAAGAGCGGAAGGTGATAATTTCGATTCAACCGAAGACTTTTAGTTCTTAGTTCTTGTTGCTTTCTTTTTTGGTCTTAACTATAGGATACATTTGAAAGTTGACAGAAACCGCTAGAAAAGATTTTTCGGATGAACTTGAAAGTTGGGAATTCCTTCGGCTAACCCAAGCTTTAAATTCATCTCTAGTTTTCTTTATTTTATTCTTGAGTTCTGGGACTAAATCACTGTGTATGGGTACTGATATATTTCCATATTCTCTTTCATTTATTCCGAAATCTAAGGCTTGAATAGCTTCTTCTAAATAAGATTTATGCGCTTTTTTAATCGATTTACTTGGGATTTCATCTTTTGAAACAAGGTTATTTTCTGAATTTATGTAGATCCCATCTTCTTTTTTGATAAACTGGTTTTTAATTAAATAATCTAATGCTCTTCGAATATCGTCAAGACTAAACTCTGTCTTAAGAAAACGAGCGATCCATAGTGGTTCAGGAATGAAATCTTCTCTGAAGATTTGAACCAATAAAGTGATGTGGCGGCAGGCATTATTTTCTAAGTAGTACGCTAAAGAATCATCGATGAGTAAGCCATTTAGATTTTTATTAATCTCTTGAGCTCTCTTAAGTAGTTTTACTTTCTCCTGATCATTAGAATGTGCAATTTTCACAAGAAGGGAGAAATATTCTTTTTCTCTATTGTCTAATTTAAGTGAAACACATATTTTTTCCATACTTTTATGGTTGAATTTATGTGTCGCTTCTATTAAGACAGTCGCATATCTTGAAGAGGAAAAACCTAAGTCCTGAGAAAATTTGCGAAGGCTATAGCTTGAATTTTTCTTTTTTCGTCCGTTGTATATAGCTTCTAAATACCTGCTATGGCTTGTGAAGTCAAAAATACTTATTTCCACTGAATGCCTTTCGCTAAATAAAACTAATAAATGCTTTATTTTGTGAACAGTTAGTCAGAAATTACTAATATTTAAAAAGGAATATAACCTTATAATCAAGGGTAGCTGCTCATTCGAATGTTTTCTTTATATCTTTGAATATACAGTATTTTTAGTGTTTATGAAACTCTATTAATATTTTAAATGGGATATTTTCCTAAATGTTGAACAAAATTTGGATACTGGAGAAATATCCAAATTTTGGGATTTTCCTTGGCTGCGGACACCTCAAATAACTTTGAAAGTGCTTGCGATAAAATACTTGTCTAAATTTAGATTTTTAGAAATAGTTCAAAGTTTGAGTAGATATCTGAAATGCAATCCTTGAAGTAACACTATTAGGACACATATCCTTTTAAATGATCTTGTGTCTATGATAGACTGATGAAAAATAAATTGAGTACAAACTCTCTTAACCCCCCGCTAGATTTTATGGCTAAATAAATTCTAATAAGGGTGAGCTTTTGTTTTCCAAATTTTTAGACTCATAGTTTTCTTCTGACTTTTGGAGGAAGTTAAATGCAAGCCAGTAAGTTAGTTGTGATTGGAGCTACCTCCGCAATTGCAAAGGAAGTCGGCAGGATATATGCCGGAAAAGCTTGGGCAATTGACTTAGTGGCTCGCTCACAAGAGAAGATGCAAATTCTCGAAGAAGATTTTAAAGCTAGAGGAGCTGTAGCAACACGGTCGCTGGTTTTTGATTTTGCTGTAAAAAATTCATACCAAGAGCTGGTTGATTGGGCAGGTAAAGACAGTCAGGTAGATGTGCTTTTAATTGCTCATGGAATCCTTGGGGATCAACAGGCTAGTGAAGCTTCAAATGAAGAAGCGCTTAGTGTCTTTAGGCTTAACTTTTTAAGTCATATGAGCTTGCTGAATCTTTTTGCCAAACAGATGGAAGCGCGAGCAAAAGGCACCATGGCGATAATTTCTTCTGTAGCCGGAGACCGAGGTCGCCAGTCAAACTACTTTTACGGCACAGCAAAAGGTGCCCTCAGTATTTATTGCCAGGGTTTAAGAAACCGTCTGTTTAAGAAAAATGTGCATGTTATCACTATAAAGCCAGGATTCGTAAAGACTCCTATGACCGCTCATCTTAAGCAAGGCCCTTTATTTGCAGAGCCAGAGCAAGTAGCAAGTGACATTGTGAAAGCTATCGAAAAGAAAAGAGATGTCCTATACACTCCTTGGTTTTGGTGGGGTATTATGACGATCATTAAGCTCATCCCAGAATTTATTTTTAAGCGCTTAAAACTCTAAACGGTCAGCTCAGTTCAGTTCTATCAAAGTTTTCTAAATGGTTAGATTGGTAAGAATGGATGGTAGGTCAAAGGAGATGATGAGCATTTAGGCCCACCCATGTCTTAAAATTCAGGGATTACACTTTCTGAAAAGTAACCTCTTTCCCGGACTTTATCATTAGAGTTGTCTAATTTTTTAACCAGCTAATATTATTATTTTATATGATTATTATGTAAATATTGATAAGCTGATCCCAAACGTAATTCTGGGAGGGCTTGATATGTTTATTTTCATGTTACCGGAAAGACAAGTG
>JBGCDR010000032.1:0-6340 GCA_045105515.1 Oligoflexales bacterium | reverse complement strand
ATCAAAATGATAATGGAGAAGAAAAAACAGCGGCTGTATAATCTCTTAATCTTTTGATTTCAAAACATTATTTTTGTCAGATATAGGACTTACAGTTTAGCTGAGAGCTTAAGTTACATGTTCGCCGAAGGCCTAACTTGTCAAAAAATTCATTTTTAATTATCCCTATATCAATTAGAAAAAACAAAAGCTCTATCACCAAAGTCAATAGATTTCAATTAATCACTAAGCACTTAGAACCGCGATAACTGTTGTACTTCCTAAAAAACCAAGGTTGCGTTGACTCATTAAACTTCTTTTTTTACACAAATTGAAGATCACTACCGCAGAAGAATCTGAGGTTTTGGGTATTGACATTTCATGCTTGGCTGGCAATTTTTCAGTGTTGGCTCGTAAATCAATCACAGAAAAAATGAAGTATCGACTATTAGTTGCTGTAGTGAAATATCACAAGAAAAATATTCTCAATACATTGGATTTATGTAGCTTCAACGCAACAACGAAGATTACGATGCCGAGAAAAAGATCTATGGGACTTTATCCTTGGATAAGCGGTATTCTCTTGCCATAATGATGAACATTCATCAATGATTATTTTCGTCAATTACCAAGTTTTTTACAAGGTTTGTAATGTCTTCACCTTCTATAAATTCCTCGACTTTAGAACCCAAATCCAAGCCATCAAATATTATCATTTGGCCTAAGGTGTAAGTTTCTTCTTTATCGAAATTAGAGTTATAAAAGCAATATTGTAGGTACCGATAGCATTCATCGAAATCAATTTGTCTCACATCGTAATATTTGTTTTTCGCAAAACTTTTATATATCAGCTGTACTACTTCAAGCCTATCAATATGATTACTTCCAATGACTAACTTTGATCTATCTTGTGAAATGTTTTGTATTACTTGTTTTATGATGTCATCCCTTGCATAAACGTCACCTTGAATCTCGATAGCATTCTCTCCTAACAAATATCTTTTATTTATATTTGACCGATGACCTATTTCACTAAAGGGAGATAAATTTATATCTTTTTTTGATTCTGGAGTGGGAATGGTATTTTTCTTTTGGTTTTCATCTATATTTGCTGTTGCATAATAGGGTATTGACAACACAATTAAAAAAATTGCAGATAAATATTTCATTTGAATCCTTCCAGGTACATGATAAAAACATGGCTAAGCTATCGAAATTTATAGATAGTCGCAATACGATATCTCACGCTCTTGATACGAGCTCTGATTGAATGCGGAACTTAGCCTTATTCATGCTTATTTCTGTTCAATATGTGTACAAGTATTCATGGCTTATTTTATCTTTGATATGATTTTCCAGTATTAAAAGTAATTTCCAAGTAATGGTGGCAAACTATCAGTCCAAGCAACTAACGGAATGAGAAAACCAAATGGACAGTGGCCAGATAATACTAATTGTCCCTACTTCAAATTTAACTAGCCTCTATCCTGAATTTAATCACAATAGTAAAGTTCTAGATGTAGGTCGCAGATAATACCCTAATACAAAAAGTAAATTTTTTCCCCTATCATTCCTGAAGCCATTGCGAACTCTCTTAAGTTTTACAATCCCACAAGGAAGATATCTAGTTCTGAAGAATTAGAGAGCTTGCTTATTGACATTCTCAGCCTGGCTTTGTAGTTTTCAGCTATGGGTTTAAAACCCTATTGCAGATACAAAAAAGGTGTTTTATGCAAACTTTTATATTGATAATTGCTATATCGAGTTTACTCAACTTTTCGTTGTACGCATATAATAATGATGAGTGGGGCAATAGCAGACCTTTTCTAATCGAAGATGAGGAATTCTTCATAGAAGAAGATGATGAGAGTTTTTCCTCCATAGAAGAAAACGTAGCTAGTTATAAAAGATTTTCTTTAGAGGAGTTGAGTGATATTATTTCTGATGACTCTATTAGCAATGAATTCGAAAAATCACTTAATTCACAGATATTATCATTCTATTCCGATGCAAAAGAACTAGAAAATATGTATCCTTTTTATCTCAATGATAATTCTATAATTCATGATAGTGAATATAAACGCCTAGTTGGATCCTTGGAGCACCATGAAAAGGGTGTGCTTGAATTATTTGATAGCCAGAGCTTAAGTAAAGAAACTATGGAGCTTAAGGATTCCAAAATGAGCATAAAAATTCACCTGAAATGTGTAAGAGATCTCCTTGCTGAGATGTTTTGTGATCAGGGAGTCAATAATTCTTAGGCATTCTGGCTCTGTTTTTGGAGCTATTTCACCTGACTGGGAAATAGTGCACGAGTAATGCGGTATATCCCGTCTAACTCATTTTCGTTGAAGCCTTGATTCCTGCATTCCTCCGTTCGTGAAATGTAGGGACTGCCTCCAGAATCTGCCTTAATGCCCAGTTGTAACAAGGGTGTGTCACCTTGCTCATCTTGCTGCTGTGGATCTGCATCGTGGTGCAATAGTAACTCTATTGTATTGTATGCCTTATACCGAACCGCAAAATACATTGGAGCATAACCTTCGACAGTTTTAATATTTGGGTTTGCTCCTTGCTCCAGGAGAAGTTTGGCTGCCCGATAGTCTTCAGCCTTATGGTGCATTAGATAGTGGAGTGGAGCTATCCCTTTGGTAGTTCGAGCGTCAGGATCTGCTCCTTTCTCGAGGAGTAATTCTATAGTTTCTTGAGGCCAGTTGCATCGAATGGCAAGCATCAGTGCGGAATGACCGTACTTTTCTTGCATTTTAGGGTTTGAGCCGAAGGCTAGTAGGCGGTTTACGTTTTCCTTTCTCCAATGAATTTGTCTACTTTGGTTCATCCCTCTTCGTGCTTTACTTATCCAGAGTGCGGAATGAAGGGGCGTCATGTTATAGTTATCAGAAACGTTGATCGAATGCTTAATTTCTGGGGTATTCTCGAGAATTACTTGCAAGATCTGTGTTTTCTCTGACTCAGCAGCAAGGTGAAGAGCTGTGGTTGTTTGGTGGTCAAATAAACCATAGGATTTTGATGCTTAGCGTAAATTAAACCACATTCATTCTTAATGATGCTATTTGAGCATCGTCTGATTTGCTATCAATCTCTATATTGCTGCGAAAAAAAACTTGAAAAGACCCATTCTGAGAGTATGGAAACCACTTCCTCTTCTTCGAGATTCCATGCGGTATGCCAATAGTGCGGCGGATATTTTGAATCTTCCTTGATTAGCCCAAGCTCATTGGCTGAAAACCTAGTATTCAGCCAATGAAAAATATCCGAATCAGGATTCAGTAAAAAATAAAGAGCAACAACATCGAACAAGCAGCTGCTGGATTCATAAGGATTTAAGTCAGCGTAGAAACTCTTCAAATATGGAAATCGCTGATACCAGTTCAGATATTGTTTCATCAATGACCCACTGGAAAACGAAGGAATCCTTAGTAATTCTTGATACAGGCTACCATTCATGTGGAATACTTTTGCAGTATTAATAGGAATTAAATGACTTGATTTATAAGAATTTTTTAAAATCAAGTTTGTTGCTTTTGGAGAAGTTTTTGCATTATGCTCAGGCCGAGACGTTTCTGGAAGCTGTCCTAGCATAGCCACAAGGTGCAGATTTTTTTCAATCCCCTTCAAATTTTCTGTTAGATAAGCTAAGTTAATTGGAGGGGCTATTGATAAGTAGGAAAATTCATGCCCTGAAGTATGAAGATTTAACTCAATAATTTTGGTTTTTAAATCTACCCTATTATCAAACCTTTTCTTTTGATTTTTGCTGAAAGAAGATGAAGTTTTGATATATTGAGGATGAGCATAATGGCACACCTCATCTTCTATACTCCTCAAAATCTCGAATTTAATTTCAGAATTACTTAATCGAATTTCAGAAATTAGATCATCTATCAATTGGAATTGATTCGCTTGATCTTCAGTAGCAGCCATATTGGGGACAATGTATATTTCTTTAAATTTATCTTGTTTCGATAATAAATTTAAAACCCAAGAATCATCCATATCAATCCCTGGGTCGGTTTCTACAAAAAGAATATTCTCTCCCCCATAGGAAATTGAAGAAAAGAAAATCATTAAGATTAAATTTATAAGAGTTAGCTTGAGTCTCACGATTCCTCCAAGAAAAACCAAATTAAAATAAGATATTATAGTCTGTTACAAGTAGAGCCCATACCCTTAGCAAGGTATTTTGGATAAACATGCTCATAGTATACTCATATATTTGATAGCAATCCTGACCAGCTCATCTCCTGATCCTAAGTTAGTTTTCTCCAAGATATTCTTCCTATGTGTCCTGACGGTATGAGTAGATATATGGAGTATATTGCTAATTTCATTAGAATTTTTACCCTGGGCAATTAATCTTAAGATCTCTTTCTCCCGAGGTGTTAGTTTAGCAGTAAAAGGTCCGCTGCTTATATCATGGTCTTCATTCAAATATCCCGTATTAATAAGAATGTCTTTGACGGGACCTGAGAAATAGGTCTTGCCTTGAACGACGTTTTTTAATGCTGGAACCAATTCTTCGGCAGCATCGTCTTTTAATAGATAAGATCTAACCCCGAGCTGAACTAAACTGATAATGTAAGGAGGGTGGTCGTGTCTTGTCAAAACAACAATTTTCACCTCCGGTCGAAACATATTGATTTCTTTGATAAGAGAAATTCCGCTATATCCTGAAAGTGATAGGTCCGTCACGAGAATATCAGGAGGAGATTTTTTTATTTCTTGAATTGCCGTTATTCCATCAGAATAATTAGATTTGATCGTAAAAATATCACATTTTTTTATCAAATCGATAATTGCATAACGGACTATGGAATGATTCTCTACAATGGAAACTTCAAAGCACTTTTGATTAGAATTTGTATTTGGCATATCTTAATTTTTTCAATATGGTTCAAATGGTTGGAACTCTTTAAGGACACCTGAAGATATCAGATGTTTTTGCTTCTTTAAATCTATTTCTAAGCGGTGGGATATGATAGAAAGTTTTTCATTCTTTAGTAGAAATATCAAAACATGGTTTTTTTCTCTGCTATCAATATCAAGTTCAATCTTAGCTATTTTTATCCTCCTTCTTTCAATCTATTTTTTTGTTGAGATAGCAGAAAAACATGATGGCTTGGTAAGAAAAAAGTTTGAAGATAGTATCGTAATGTCTATAAAGCTCTATGATCAGCTGATTAAGGAAAAAACCAATTCTAGTATCAATGGACAACTAAATAACAGTTTTGAAAAAATTAATGAGTTGCTCAGGTTTAGTGGAGTGACTGATAATTCTAAACTACTAAAATATGCAAAAAATAACAGCTTAAAGGTAACTTTTTTTGATTTAAAGACCGGTGCAATGATCCCTTTGTCATCAAAAAAAAATCTAAAAAAGTTAGAGTGAATGACTGGAATGGATATACTTCGCTGATAAAACAACTGCAAAATAGTGATAAAGTAGCTAGTCGCATTGCTTGGAGTTCAAAATTCCATACTCACAGAATATTTCATATGAAGATTAGCGACCAAAAAAATTATTTAATTAGTGTTGAAGATAAAGAGACATCCTTCTCAGTAATAGATGAGTTTATCAAAGAATTAATGGTTGAAAACCTTCAATCAGAGAATATCTCAAATATAAAGCTATTCGATTCTGATGGCTACCCTATTCATTTCGAAGCTGCTAAAGTTAGCCCCGATCAAGAAATAGTACAATTATTGCAGAAAAACAAACCTGTATTAGAAGAAAAATCAGCTCATGGAATAATCGAACATTTGATTCCTATTGACCAAGAATCATCAGAATACTATCGAAATATTCGAGCCATTAAAATAACATATGATAAATTTGATCTTTTGATAGGGCTTAAAGATCATAAGATTGTCGTCATCACAGTTATCGCAATCTATCTACTTTTGTGCGGAATTTTAGCTAAATTCCTGTCTGGTGTTTTGGTTCGTCCTATAAAAACTTTGCAGCGGGAGGTAGAAAAATGTGAAGAAAATGAATCAAGAATTAATTACGAAATATTCCATTTAAATGAAGTAAAGAGTCTGGCCAAATCCTTTGTTAACTTGGTAGAAAAACTAAAAACTCAAAAAAAGGATATTGAAAATCTTGCAAAAGAAAATATTAGAATTCAAGAGCAGGAAAGACAACGTATTGCCATGGATCTCCACGATTCTGTTGGACAAACTTTATCTGCAATAAATATTACTCTAGTTTGGACAAAAAAAACTCTCAAATCATGCAGCGCGATATCGCCGAATTAAAGCTACCTAATATTTTACTTTCCCGCGACAATCCATTGGAAATAGAATTGAGCAAAATAAAATCAACCGGTGAGAGATTTTT
>JBGCDR010000031.1:0-3374 GCA_045105515.1 Oligoflexales bacterium | reverse complement strand
ACGCAGCTTCTTCAAAGTTAAGAGTCAGAATTGATAAGCTTCGTGATGAAATAGGTTACGCAGCAGCAGGTCTTTGGAACTATAAAATAACATAAATTAAGCTACCAAAGGGTTTTATCAATTGTTAGACAACTCTAATGGATAAAGATATGCTTTTCCACCTCAGCAAATTAGGTAGAAAAAAAGCTATAAAAAAATTAAAAAATGACTTTGCAACAATCAAAATGATTGCCAGGTTCGCTTCTTGGTTTCTCTTAGCTATAGGTATTTCTCTACTATTTTCGCCTCTCACCTATTTCACCGACTTCATACCTTTTGTTGGTAAGGCTCTACAAACTGTAATTTTTATCTTTAGCCTTCTGGTTGCAACCATCATCTGCTTTGCCATATATTTAACTGCTTTTATATTTTCCTCTTGGTGGATCACCCTAGGAGTGCTCCTTGCAATAGGTTCATTTATATATATGCATCTCAACAAGCAAAAACAGAAAGATATCAAAAAATTTTCAAATACCATAAAGCACGAATTGGGCAAATCATCACCACAACATGCAAGCCTTCTGCAAAGCCAAGATCAATCATGGACTAAAGAAGATTGCCGAGTGTTCCTTAAAATTGCAGGTAAACTAGTAGCTGTAGACAAAAAAGTTGATCCTGGAGAAATCAATTTTCTAAGGAATTTTGCTAAGGCCCACCAGCTTTCCATTGAAGAAGCGAATAAAATAGTCCAGGAGGGAGCTGATTCACCAGACTATGATTTAGAGTCCATTCGTCCTGAAATTACACTGAAGCTTATACAAGCTCTTAGTGACCTTTGTTTAGCTGATGGCTATCTCAATGATATGGAATACAAACTGATGCTAGATATTTGTAAAAAAACTAAGACCTCAAAACGTAAACTTCGGAGTATTTTAGATCAGGAAATGCTTAAATTGGTAAAAATCTATCGCTCCCAGCAAATAAAGGTCACCATCTAGTTTGTCACATTTGGCTCTTGGCTAGATGCTGGTCAAAATAAGCAGTGATTTTTTGATAAAGATGAAACTTTTCTTCTCCCTGCACTCCATGCCCATGACCTACATAGGGAAAGTAATCTAATTCCAATCCAAGTTCAGCGGCTTTTTTAGCGAACTTCAATGAATGCTGCCAAACCACTACCGGATCGTTACTACCATGGACCATAAGGAGCTTACCTTGTAGCTGATCTACATAGTTTAAGAGATTAGAAGCCTCAAATCCTTGTGGGTTAGATTCAGGGGTACCCATATAGCGTTCTGTATACATGATTTCATAGAGGGACCAATCTATGACTGCTCCACCAGCGACTCCGGCTTTAAATACTTCTGGGCTTTTAAGCATGAGAGTGGTTGCCATAAAGCCACCAAAACTCCAACCAAAAACACCCAAACGATTCTGATCTACGTACGGAAGATTTTTTAAAAAATCAACTCCATATATCTGGTCTTCCAATTCTACTTTACCCAACTCTCCATGACTTGCTTGCTCGAAAGCCAGACCACGATTATAGGATCCGCGATTATCAATGGTGAAAACTAAGTAACCTTTTTGTGCCATATAGTGCAGCCATAAACTCGCACCATTTAGCCAGGAATTATCAACCAGTTGTACATGTGGACCACCGTAAACATAAACCAAGACCGGATACTTTTGCTCTGCTTGAAACCCTGGAGGCTTTATCATCCTTGCATATAAGCTTAAGTCCTTTTCTTTAGCTAAAGTAATTACTTCTGTTTCACCAAGTTTAAATTCTGCCAAGGGATTTGGTGCAGCATAGACTTTCGACTTTTTATTTTGCTTAAGTTTCAATAAATCTATTTGTCCAGGGGTAATAGGCGTCTCGAAACTATCAAGGATGAAATTGTTGTCTGAACTTATCAATGCATGATGCACACCATTTTCTTGGGTAAGCTTTGTAAGCTGCTTGCTATTGATATCTACACCATAAAAATGCTGCTCTAAAGCAGAATCTTTACGGCCGTGAAAATATGCCTTTGTTCCACACTTTGAAAAACCCTCAAAAGAATTTACCTCCCACTCTCCCTGGGTCAGTTGGTCCATAGAACCATCAGCAAGATTAACTAAGAATAGATGGCGGAACCCATTATTGCGTGACAGCCAAATAAATTGGTCGGACCGATTATCAGGAAAACGGGGACCTAACTCTGGTTCAACGTATTTAGGATTTGATTCCTCTAGTATAAGCTGAAACTTTTTCCCATCCTTAGGATCGAATGAGACCAACTGAAGATGGTTTTGCTGCCTGTTCAGTATGCTAAGATAAACCCTCTTTTCGTCAGGGCTAAAAGTAATTCCTGCAATATACTGGTCAAGCTTGTGACCTGTGGATAAGTAGATTGTTTTTTTGCTCTCTATGTCATAAATACCTACACGAACTTTTTCATTAGCCTGCCCTACCATGGGATACTTAAAAGGTTTATGCACAGCTGGTGCCTCTTCATAATCTATATTGGGAAAGTCGTATACTTCCGACTCATCATTGCGATAGAATGCTAAAAATCGTGATTTTGAAGACCAAAATGTACCCTTGCTGATCCCAAACTCATTTCTATGAACTATTTTTCCATAAGTGAAATCTTCTTCACTTGCAGCATGACTGATCTGAACTTGGACACCCTTGTCAGCAATAAACAGGTCATTATCTATTGTATAGGCAATTTTTTGTGGATTTTTGCTTCGAAAGTCAATATTTTCCGCATTTTCTGGTATAGTATTTACCAGACTTATCTGCCCACTCTCGAAGTCATAAGTAAGCAACTGCTGCTTTTGCCAGAACAGGAAGTTCTTTCCTCCTTGCCAACGCAAAGGAGGAAAAGAGCTAAGATGACCAAAACCTGACTCCATCATCAGTATGTTGATTTCTTCTAAACACAAACTTTTGGTTTTTTTAATTCCAACAGCATCGCGTATCTGCAAACAATCTGATTGCTGCGGATCAACAAAGGAAAATTTTGAAGTTCCTGGAAGCCAGGAAAGCTGTTTCACTTTTTCTGGACTAAACTTCTTGGCACCTGTTGTAACGTCTCTCAAACTAAGATTATCGGTGCCTGCATGGGCTCCAAATCCAATACTAACAATTATCAAAAGACCGAAGATGCGCATTATCTTCCCTCCGCAAATTAGTGAATATTTTGTTTAGCCGAACTTGAGGGAGATGTCCATACACATAAAAGTGGCTGCCGGAAAAGACTTGTTTCATTAGAGTTGTCTAACAATTGATAAAACCCTTTGGTAGCTTAATTTATGTTATTTTATAGTTCCAAAGACCTGCTGCTGCGTAACCTATTTCATCACGAAGCTTATCAATTCTGACTCTTAACTTTGAAGAAGCTGCG
>JBGCDR010000030.1:0-5842 GCA_045105515.1 Oligoflexales bacterium | reverse complement strand
CATCGTTTCCACCACCATCGTTTCCACCACCATCGTTTCCACCACCATCGTTTCCACCACCATCGTTTCCACCACCATCGTTTCCACCACCATCGTTTCCACCACCATCGTTTCCACCACCATCGTTTCCACCACCTGTCCTAGGTTTCCGGTTAAGTGTTCCGTATCTTCTTAGACATTCGTTTTTCAAACTTTCGAAACGAGGAATTTGATTTAACCTAGGCTGATCTACCCCACTTCGTCTAGGTTCTTGGATTAAGGAAATAATCCCCTGTCGATCCAAGCGAGGACAAATTCCTTTCATGAGCGCAATGACGCCTGATAAGATTCCTGTGGCACTTGAAGTGGTATCGTGTTGCTGTCCGTCAGTAAAGGATACAAATGAATTTGTGACTATAAACTCAGGTTTCAAGCGTCCGTCCATAGTGGGACCAACCGAGCCTAGTACTCCCGAAATCCCCGCTGTTAGCACGTGAGAGGCATCTGCAGGAATCATTACCTCTTTACCAACTGTCGCATCACTGAAATCAATTTCATTGTAGTTTTGTGCGTTGACTATTACTCTAATGCGATCTGATGATCGTATTCTGCCTCCAATATGCTTTACTTTAAGATAATAGCGTCCCCTTTCTAGGTTCACGCTCACATATTCAAAGGGGTAGGAACTATTTTCTTCGCGCCTTTCCCCTATTTGTCGGACTTGGATTTTTTCTCCTGAAGCCACTGTATTTCCAGCCTGATCAAGTAAAAATAGGTCAAAATCCTTGGAGAGGGGTGATTCGCGTGTTTCACCAAACTCGTTCCAAACTAACTTGATCACAACACCATTTCTATCTCTAAAGCTCTCTAATTCTAAGCGATCTTTATGGTTAGAAAAATGTAGGAAACCACCGGATGACATGATATTCCCATTGTAAACCTTTCCTCCGAAATTTCCCGCTGCATTTACCCAAATAATCCCTCGATCGGTCGCTCCTTTTACCATCCTATTCAGAAAGCCTCTTCCATCAAAATTACCTGCCGTATCCCAAATTTGGGCATAGCAAATAATATCGACCTCTTGCTCGATGGCCCACTGAACGCCTTTTTGAAATTGACTAAAACCGTTTGTTTGGAGGAGGTAAAATTTCACACCTTGTTGAGGTTTGTTCATTAAGGACCAAATAATTTGAGCGATACGTAGGCCATGATCTCCGACTGATTGACGTGTGCCCGGAGGAAAATTATTCCTCCGGGAAAATTCTTCTGGATAGATCCTGATACGCTCAGTATTGGAGGGAAGGAAACCTGCATCTTTATCAAAGCCTACAAAGCCATTATCTAAAACTGCTATTCTCAGATCTTGATACTGAGCATGCCGAATCAGACGGTTAAGTTCATAGGCATTGATTAACTGAGTATCATTTTCAAGCTCTGTAATCGCAAAGCCGCAATGACCATCAGCAAAAATAAATGCAAATAAAAGAAAAAAAAAAGAATTTTTTTTTCATGTTCCTTCCCTCAGTCTAAGTAAGATTTTTAACGATCAGATCTAATTAATGCTAAAATCTAGCGGTAGTAGTGATAACGATAATGTGAATAAGAAGGGCGATAGCTGCGGTAGTACCGATAGCTATAGCATGTTCTGCGACGAGAATAATAAAATCTACTTCTGCGATAAGATCTACCGAAGATCCATCCCCAAGACGATTGAGATCCTAGTTCATCTAAATCATCTGTAACAATAATCTCGTTGTTTGCACCCAAAGATTCCACATCAACCTGGTCGTTCATAATTTCGTTTTCAGTGGCTTCTGTTACAAAAAAGCTTGGATTGCCACTATCTGCTTCTTTTACGACAACTACGGTATCTGAGCCATCTCTAGGATAATCGATTGGATCGATCCCATCAAAACTGTAGGCCGTAAACGGCACCATCATAGCGACTAAGAATAAGATTCTTTTCATGCTCGTTCTCCTTAAAAAAATTATTGGAAATGATAAGAAAACGTTAACACTCCTAAGTGACATGTCAATGCATTTCCTCGTTTTCAAATTTTGAACAACGAAAATTCATTTTAGGTTTGGCCGGCGTCATATTTATAGAATGGTGGTCTATTTAAAGCTATTTTTAGCTATATTTATCGAGGTCAAATATGGCGTTTTTACTATTTCAAAGTTTGTTTAGTTTGCAATTACAGCTCCCGTATTGATTAAATTCATCAAAATTAAATAAAAATAGCATAGATATATTTTCTATGGAATTTAGTCTCTTACGTATATGCTACTCGCTTTCTTAAGTTCTTCTCATCTTGATAGAAGCAGTTTTAATGCTATCTAGAAACCAAATTAACTTAGAAAAAAATTATTTTTACATCACGAATATTTGTTTTATCGCCCCTTATTAAATAATTTTTGATTGGCTCAATAGCTAATCAAAAGATAGGCAAGAAAAGCTAAAATATAGCCAAATATTCGTGTGAATGAATCACTGCAAACTCGATATTTAGAAGCTAACAACAATTCTTTTAATAATCAAACAATTTTACTCCTAATTTTGATTTAGGATTTGTTAATTGGTCTAAATACTTTTACTCAAGGTCTCGATGAGTATTTTTTGCCCATTACTTGGCTTGGCTAATTTGTTAAATGAAATATTTTCTATTTGAAGTTTGAATCCATAGGTCTGGTGGCAAGCAGAAACTGTAAGCCTCTTATCCAATTTTCGAACACAAAAATTGTGGCCTTATTGACTCACTTGCGAAAAGTTCTCAAGAAGGTAATGATAGGGTTAAGTTCGAGAGTTCAGGGAGAGGTGACCTCTCTTCTCATTTCTTTTCACTTTAATATTTAGAGCGATTTATGAAATTATTAGCATGGACTTTCGGTTTTTTGTATTTTTGTTCTATGGCATCAGCAGATCCTCTTGGCACTGGATCGGTAGTGAACTGTTTAGAAGGCACATACTTAGACGCTGGAAACTCCTCTTGTATTAACGGATTAGAAAGTGAACCTGATGATAAAAAATTTCTTATTCTAGAGTTTTTTTCGCTGTATTGTGGCGCTTGCAACGCTAATGTAGCCCAAATCAATAAGATAAACCAGCAGGTGCAGGAAAATACAAGCATTCGCTATGTATCCTTAGGAACTGAGGATCAAACTAAGAAGTTTGTAGGGAGGCATAGCTTGCCGTATTCTGTTGTTATGGACACAAATGAACTTATTCAAAATACTTACGGAGTTATCGAAGTACCTCAACTCTATGTGATTGATCGTAACAATCAAATTATATATTCTCATATAGGTCTGATTAATAATTCCCACATTCAAGAAATTGTAAGCCTCGCTAAATAGATCTGATCGGCAAATATGATTTAGCTGACTTCCGTGAAAATCAAGAGAACGCAGCAGGCTTATATTGAGAGATCAATCTGTTACTGAAAAGATGGGTCGTTGGGTAAATAGATTAGATAGTTATCTACTTTTGAACTAAATGCCCCCATATAGGTTTCATAGGCTCCACAACTATACTCGAAAATAATACTGGTAGTTGACCATTTACTTGGGGTGCTAGCAAATTCCGCCCAGTTTTCTCCGTCAGCAGATACCTCAAAGGTAAGGGTATCATCTCCAGAGTTATGAGAAAGCCTAAAAAATTTGTGAGCATTCGCATCGTAGCTCATTTCAGCTATATCAATCATATTAGACTGTTCTGTATGCCTGACGATAAGTTTATTACCTTGAACGACTAACTGCGCTCGGTTTTCAGGATTGATTTTAATTCCCCAGATGAATGGTTGGGATGTGTTTTCGCCATTTGTGTTGATTTCAACAGCATCAATTGTCATAGTCCCACCGGTGAAATCATAGGCTGATTTCGTGAACATGCCCGAGTAAGAGGATGCACCACCATCTGTCCCACTGCATTGCATTGAATCGTTGGATAGACTTAGATCTCCATTGAACTGGCCCCAAATAACAGTATCATAGGAGTTAGCACTGAAATCTTCGGTAATTGCAGCTTGAACCTCGGGTACTTCTTCAATTTTAAATTCGGCATCATTGGGTAAAAATAGTAAAAAGTTATCGATAGTGGAACTAAAGTTTCCAGTGTAATTATTCCAAGCACCACAATTGTACTCGAAGACCAAATTATTTGTCGCCCACTTACTATCTGTTCTTGCAAATACAGTCCAATTCACCCCGTCAGCAGAAATCTCAAACTTGATAATATCATCAGTAGAACTATGGGAAATCCTTAGAAAGTTGTCTTGGGCTGGATCATAGTTTTTTACTGCGACATCGACAAAAACCGTCTGATCAATGTGACGTGCAATTAACTTATCACCTTGTATCAAAAATTGTGCCCGATTATCTGCGTTAACTTTTACACCCCAAATTAGTGGCTGCGATGTATCTTGACCATTGGTCACTACATTAAGTATGTCGATGCTAATATTTCCATCTGTAAAATCGTATGAATCTTTAGTAAAAATTCCTGAGTATGAGAATGCTACATTGCCAAGGCATTGCATTTTGTCATCAGATAAAATGACATCAAAACCGAGCTGGTCCCAGCGAACCGCATCGTAGGAATTACCATTGAACTTTGCAGCAATAGAAGGACGATATGCAGGGTCATTTGGTAAATATAGGTCATAGTTGTCAACTTTAGAGCTAAATGCACCTGTGTAATTATCATATGCCCCACAGTGATATTCAAAATTCACACTCATGGTTGACCACTTAGCAGGAGTGTTTACAAATTGAGTCCAATTTTCTCCATCAGCAGAAATTTCATAAGTAATAGTATCATTTGCAGGGCTATGTGAGATCCTAAAAAACTTATCTGTATTTAAATCATAGTCTTTAGTAGCTACATCCACAAAAACTGTGTTTTCAATATGCCTTGCGATAAGTTTGCTACCCTGAACCACAAACTGTGCCCGGTTTCCAGCATCGATTCCGAAGCCCCATATAAGGGGTTGCGATGTATTTTGACCATTAGTCACTAAACTAAGCACGTTGATGGTCATCGAACCACCAGTAAAATCATAAGTTTTTTTAGTGGAAATGCCAGAATATGAGAAAGCTGCATTTCCAAGGCATTCTAAAGATTGATCGGCTAAATTTAAATCCCCTCCAAGTTGGTTCCAAATAGCGCTATCATATGAATCACCAGCAAATTCTTCAGAAATAGAAGGCAAGACAGTTTTTTCAACAAATGCTTCGACAGTTGGTCCTACAGGCACTTCTTCCTTTGGGGTTTCTTCTTTAGGCATTTCTTCTTCAACCGTTTCTTCATTCACAGGGTCCTTTATTGAGCTACCAAGAATTTCGTCTTCTCCACCTTTGATATCTACAATAATTTCAACTTCAGTGGGGAGATCTTCAGGGTTCAATTTTGCAGTAATTTTGATCTCAGATTTCGTCTTTATTTCAATATGCCACTCAGAACTTTCATCCAAATATCTTAGATCGAGATCAGTTACAGGAATCGCAATGTTATTAGCATCGGTAACAATCCAATCAATCTTTGCATTAACCTTTCTACTAGTCTGATCATCAATCACCCGACAAAGGATCAATGCGTTTTCTCCAACTAGACCGTTGTCAATACATTCACGCTGTAAATAGGCCCCATTAAGTATTTCTTGAGTTGATTCATCTTTTTCCCCATTAGACTCTGTTGCAACTGCTACTGTACTGGCTTTGGGGGTAATAATACTTGAATTCAATAAGAAAATGCAAAAATAATCTTGCCGTCCAGAATTCAAAACAAATTTGTGCTTGAAAAAAATATTTTCATCAAAATTCCCCTTCCTAAGATGTGTTTAAGAGCTAATAAGAGAAAAATCTTAAG
>JBGCDR010000029.1:0-46023 GCA_045105515.1 Oligoflexales bacterium | reverse complement strand
AAAAAAAGAGCAGTAGAAATGTCATACCAAGATGGTGTGAGTCTCGGAGACGTCGCTGATGAGCTTGGAGTGCCTATTAACCAGCTTTCGGGATGGAGAGCTAAAATAGGCCAACAAAAAGCTACTGAGGATGCTAATAACCGGCTTGATGCCCTGCAAGAGAACAAGCTACTCAAGGATGAACTCAAACAGCTTCGACAGGAGAACGAAATCTTAAAAAAGGCGGCTGTCTTCTTCGCGAGCCAAAAGTAAGACGGTTTGAGTTCATAAAAGCTGAATGGGCCGTTTACCCAGTGTCAGTACTGTGTAGAGCGATGGAAGTATCCCGATCTGGCTATTATGAATGGCTCAACGGCAAAATAGGCAAGAGAAAAAAAGAAAATGAAACAATAAAAGACCATCTGCTTCCAATATTTGAAGCTTCTCGCGAAACCTATGGCCGTCGTCGCCTAACGGCTGCACTAAGAGAGGCGAATTTGGGTATTCAGCCTTCAATTAATAGAGTGGAGAGACAAATGAAAATAATAGATATTGCAGGCTATGTACCGAAGGCGACTAAAAGGACTACGATACCAAATCCATCACTTGAAGATAGCCCGAATCTTACAAAAGATGCTTCCTGTAAAGGCGTTGAGGACATCTGGGTTTCAGATATCACCTATATTCGAACTAGGTATGGCTGGCTCTATCTTTGTACGGTTATGGATCTGTTTTCTAGAAGGATTGTTGGCTGGTCACTCAAAGAAAATATGAAGGTAGATCTTGTATTGGAAGCATTTAAGATGGCACACAATCAACGAACAACAAAAAAAGTGACTCTATTTCATAGCGATAAGGGTGGTCAGTATAAAGCAAAGAAACTTAGACGAAGGCTTAAACGGCTTGGATACAAGCAAAGTATGACTGGAAAAGATCACTGTTTTGACAATGCTCATGCGGAAAGTCTTTTTAGTACTCTAAAACGAGAACTGATTAGAGGAAAAATATTTGAAAGTCATGAGCAGGCACGATCTGCTATATTTGAATATGTAGAAGTCTACTATAATCGAATTAGGCTACATTCTGCCCTTGGTTACAAGTCCCCAGAGGGGTTCGAAGAATCTGCTTAGAAGAGTGTCCGGAGAAATGGGGCCAGTTCACCTAACTATTATATTGATCCAAAAGATGTTAGCCTTTGGTTAGAACATTTAAAAGCCAACATGCCTGACATAGTCTATTATCGTATGGCGATATTTATGATTTTAACTGGATGTCGGATAGGGGAAGCAGTAGGCTTGTGTTGGGATGCTGTTCAATTGGATTGCGAAAAACCATTAGTTCAAATCATAAGGACAGTAAACTTGGCATACATAATCTAGAAAGGCTACATTCCAAGAAAATGTTAAAACAGAGGAATCTATTAGGACCAAAAATCTACCGCCAATTTTGGTTGGGGAATTAAAAAAAATTTAAAAATACTGATTTCAGGAAAATGGCCTGTTTTTTTTAACTCGATAACTAATAACATCCTACATTGCGACTCAGTTAGAAGGAATTTCATTAATGCATTTGAGGCTCTCGACCTTCCTTGGAGGGGTTGCCAAATTACCCAACACACCTCCAGGATTATCGCATTGATGGTAGGAAAGGATTTGGCGGTTATTCAAGCTATGCTCAGTCATAAAAGTATTCAGCAGACGCAGCAATATGCGAAGATAGTTGTGCTGCAAAGCAACTCAGCCCCTCATATGACTGCAGATTTCTTAGGCTTGAAGTAATCCGCGCCCAAATTCGTGCCTGAGAAAAACCGCGCAATAGTAATATTGATTTTAATAGTTATAGAACGACGTGGAGATCTTATGCTTATTGCTGCAATGAAGGTTGTTTTCGATGAGGATTGCTACCCAGCTAAAGACTGGACCCGGGGTGCTACAAGCTTATGTGTAAAGCTTCAAAGTCGCTATAAAGTCTTAGCAAAACCTGAGCACAAGCAGAGTGAACTTGCTATAATCGCAGTTTGTTTGGTAGCAGACGAGCACAAAGGTGATGTTTTGTTTGATAAAATATTAGAAAGCTGTGAAACCTATGGATTAGGCAGAGTAGTTGATGACGAGAGAATTATGGAAGAATGCCAGGAAATTTTTAACCCTAGGGCCCTGATGGATAAGTAGAAATATCATTAATATCTATACCTGTTGTAGCCTGAACCTGTTTGTAATCTAAATTTATAACCTGAACATCGAGAAGCTTTAGATCGTCTAGAACCTCCTGCACCCATGCAGTGTCTTTAGCTATGGGCCCATCTTCAGCAAGCATATCCCGTAACTGCTTCGTAAGTGCCTGCACTTGGTACTCTTCTTCATACTTGCCCCTTTGGCCCCGATCGTTAGCCTGAGCAACCTCGCCTGTTTTCGCTGGGTTGGGATTGAACCGTTTATCTATCTCAGCAGCTTCTTTTCGCTGCTCTTCGGTAGTTTCTACCACAGTGGGATCGATGCATTCATTGAAAACATCTGAAGGTAAGCCTAAAACGCTGGTATAAAAATAATTCGCTCCCAGGGTTCCAAACATCTGACCCAGCATAACCGCACCATTTGGACCACTCAAAGGCCCCAGCAATGCACCACCAATCACAGCGCCAACAACCATGAATCCGAGCTGAGTTATGCCTTTCTTAAAGTCATTAAGAGCTTTATCTTTTGCCACCATATTTTCACAAGCGGTCAAATGAATCTCAATTTTCTTAGCCAAATGTTGTGCTGCTACAAGCCTTGCATTTAGTGAGCCTTCTGCTTTAGAAAGCTCAAAATTTTTCGTCTTCACCTCATCATTGAAGGTATTAGTGACAGTAACTGGATAAGTAAGTACAAGATTAAAGCTACAAGCTTCCTTTTTAAGGACTGAATTTTCACTCAAGACGCAGGGGTTAATCACATAATAGTACTCGCCTTTCGGAGCAGCTAAATCTGCAAAATCAGGGCTAACTATTTTTTCTCCCACAAATTTACATCTACGTCGATCTTCAACTGCCGTAGTCCAAGCCCACTGCAATGCTGATTGCTGACCAGGTCGTCCAGCTAAATGACGCACGTCTTCCCCTGTGAGAGTTTCCATCTTACGGCTTGCTACACACCTTAAAACCTGGACGAAATCTGCTTTGTCATAAGTAAATCTAAGACGTGGTACCTTAAAATCTTCAACAACAAATGATTCGCCTAAGGTAACCTCCTTCGCAACTGCTACCCTAGCCTCAAATGGAGAGAGATAAATTCTAGTGCCACCTGCAGAGCTAGTACCACTGTTTTCGTTGTCATCTGTAGCTGCAGTATTTTCATCAGAATCTGACCCAAACCCCGTAGTATTTCTCACATCCCTCTGCTGATTACTGCTACTTGATTGAGGGTTACAACTCAGTATCAGCGTAGATATTAAAATAAAAAGTACTCTAAAAACCTTTGGTTTATGAGTCACTATAATTGCAAACTTGTGATTCATAGCACTTCCTTTGTCAGAGCCTTAAGCATCTTCTGAGCCTGTGGTATCTTCTTCATTCTCTTCGTCATCATTGCTCTCTAATTCTTCATCATCAATGCTCTCAGGAGGAGGTGGAAGTTCCTCCTCTTCATAGTTGCGATAGTCCTCTACGGAAGGTACCCGTACTTCGACTCCGTCTACTACCAGTTGGCTTATCTGTGCCAAGCGCGCAACTTCCATATAATGGTGGAACTGAAAGGCGTAATCTATGAGTGAATTTTCAAGAATAAAGTAATCGTTTATCAAGCGGTCATGTCGGGCACAAGACCTTTCCATATCATGAGAACTACCAAAAAGCTTAATAAAAGTATCTGACAGGAGGTAGCCCTGGGTAGCTCCTAAAAGCTGCAAGCGATCTAGGTTTCTTGAAAAGCTAAGCTGACCTGCATCTCCACTTCTTCTTCCGGCCGTATAGTACTGAAGCTTGCTAGTTTTACCACCGGCGCTAGGTCCTGGGCTAATCGTAACTAGCTCAATTCCTACCTCAACTACAGCTGATGCCATGGTAATCCAAGCGTCACGGATAGTTTTGTCTATAATTCTTTGGCGGTTGCGCTCCATACATTCTTCAAGAGCTTCGTTACCATCCTCCGCAATAGCACGCATTGCCGTGGTAGTCGCATCTATTCTTGCTGCATAAACTGATGTTAGTTTTAAAGCTTGCTGCTCTTTAGCCTTACGAGCGTTGGTATAGTTGACTTCGCTCGAAATTGCCACACGTAGAGAACAATTGCGTGAGGTAAGTCTTTCCTTATCTATCAATCGGCCCGGAGCTACACATGAACGCACAAGGTAACGAAAAGCACCAGAAGGACTAAAACTATCAATAAAGTTCTCTCCCAAGTGTCCATCTGTAACTAACTCACAACCTTTACTATCTTCAGCTACTCTAAAATAGTTATTTTGCCGGTAAGCCTGAGCTTTTTCAGAATCACTCAAGCCAGATATCTCTAATTCAACCAAACTGATTGGATTAACCCCGCCGCTCAAAATTGTATCGTGTTTACATCTAAGGATTTCCACATAATCAGCGTCTCTTGGGAGCTTATAAATTACAACTGAAGATTCTGAATTCATAAAAGTTTTACTACCGATAGCTAGTGCAACCACACTAAATTTTTGATCATCCAAATCAAAACTGCTTACTTTTTCTAAAGGAACAAACCTTTGATCTATTTCTGGTTGCTCTTGCGTAGAACCGGAATCGCTACCAAGCCCTATGGGTTCGTCAGCTCCTCCTTGCTTTGCCGATGAAGCGTCACGACTATTTGTGGGGGAGCATGCTCCAAACATCCATATACTGATTATTAATAACAAAAATCTTCTATGTACACTCACGATAATACCTATTTGCTTATCAAAATGTTCAATGCTATTTAGATGCGGATTCGTAAACTATCTGTTAATCCTTGCGGCACTTATCGGCATTTCTCGCTCCTCACTTAAGAGAAGGTCTAAGAAAAGATAAAAATTGATAGTTTTCAGCCTATTAGAAATTTGATCTAGGGGTCTAATTTCAGGACCCTTCAAACCCAAAAAGAACTAAATTAGGAGCTTTTAAGTCATATATCTAGACTGTTTATAAGTCTTTAATAACAAAGCTAGTATACTGGTAATTTCCCCCATTAAAAAAAGGCTAGAGTTGGCCGAAGGATGTCTTGGCAGAATAAAGGGCGATTCCGTTAGTCAAAGTAACCTGAGGTTTAGGAGGAGGTATGGGAATCAGAAAGCTACAAACAAGCATGAATGGTATTTTAGACATCGAAGGACATCAAATAGAATTACCTATCATAGAAGGCAGCGAAGGAGAAAAAGGGCTCGACATCAGCAAGCTTCGTTCAAGTACAGGATATATCTGTGTTGATCCTGGTTTCGTCAATACTGCGTCTTGCCAATCAAAGATCACATACCTTGATGGTGAAAAAGGGATTCTAAGATACAGGGGTTATCCTATTGAAGAGTTGGCAGAAAAAGCTAGCTTTATAGAAGTTTCCTACCTACTACTTCATGGGGAAAAGCCTAATCAAGATCAAGTAAATGCATTCCTCACTGGACTTAAAAAAAACCACAAAACTAGCGAGTCCACAAAAAATATTGGAAAAGCATTACCCTCTGAAACCCACCCCATGGGAGTACTTTCATCTCTGGTAGTAGCTCTTTCTGCTGAAAAGCCAGAGCTCTTAAAACAGGATCTCAGTTCAGAAGACCGCATGCAAGCTATCTATCACATCACAGCTCAAGTTAAGAATATCACTGCAATGTGCTACCGGATTGATGCCAAGCTCGATTTTGTCGAATCTGACTCAAACAAAGATTATATTGAAGACTTTTACCATATGATGTTTAGAGATACCCCATATGAGCAATTAAATCCTGTGGTCAAAGATGCGCTAAATACCCTATTAATCCTCCATGCAGATCATGAGCAAAATTGTTCAACTTCATCCGTCCGCCTTGTTGGATCTTCAAAAGCAAATCCCTATGCTGCTATTGCATCCGGAATTAATGGACTATGGGGCCCACTTCATGGGGGAGCTAATCAGGCAGTGATTGAAATGCTCGAAAAAATGCACAGTGACGGGGGTGGTTACAAGAAGTTTGTTGAAAAAGCCAAAGACAAGAATGATCCCTTTAGACTCATGGGATTTGGACACCGAGTTTACAAGAATTTTGACCCCCGGGCCCAGATCATTAAAAAGGCATGCGACAATGTTTTAGACCAGCTCGGCATTTCAGATCCTCTGCTAGATTTGGCAAAAGGGCTCGAAAAAGAAGCTTTAAGTGACCCTTATTTTGTAGATCGTAAGCTTTATCCTAACGTAGATTTCTACTCGGGAATAATTTACAAAGCACTCAATATTCCTAGTCAAATGTTTACTGCTATGTTTGCTCTAGGTAGACTACCTGGATGGCTAGCTCAATGGAAAGAATTACTCGAAGACCCGAATATGAAAATTGGACGCCCAAGACAGATTTACCAGGGAAAAAACCTGAAGGAGCCAGATGAATAGGCACCCAAGCATTAGCTATAGATTAAGCCTTGCTTGCAGCGGCTTTTGACTGGCTTTTGGCCCGTGCTTTCTTTTTTGCGGTAGGCTTACTTGACTTATGCTGAGACTTTTGGTTTTTCTCTAAAAAAGGAATCAATTTACCAACCTTTTCTAGGCGATAAACAGTCAATTCATAAGAATCATGTATTTTGGCTTCCAGCGTATTCATAGGAACCCCATACCGTTCTGCATTTTTCCTAAAACCCTTATACATACTGACTAAACTTGGCTCGAATTTTTGGTAACGCGCTTTTAGGATCTTCTCAAGGTCTTTCTTTGTCTTTTCAATATTGGTGTATGGAACCAACTCTTGTGCTCGCTTTTTTATATCATTAACCAAATTTGAATTAAGCTTCATTTCCTGATCCTCACGGAGTATTGAACATTGCTTGCATAAAGTAGTTTCTTGAAGATTAACTGATTTGATTAATTTGAGCAAATTTTCCTGTTAAATTAGAGTGTCGCTTGCCTTGGCAAAATATATCCTTCATGGTCATCAAGCTCTAGCTCCCGGAAGGAGTCGTACATGCATGTGCACAAATAATTTACAACTGTAAATGCCAGAAAAAGCTAATTCAAGCTCAAGGACCATCTATCCATTTAATATTATTAATATATCTCAACATTTAAAGTTGGCCCTGAGTTTGCAAATACTTATGTATTCATAGTACCCCTCCTTAAGTAATCCCACATCCCAAGATGTGGGATTAGTTTTTTAAAGTAAAATTAACTCTTCTACATATTTTTGATCAGTTTACTAACTCGACCTTTCACAGCTTTTTTATTATCTGCATTTTTACTTATTTGGTTGATGTAGTAATTGAGGATCATGAGTTCCATTTCTTCCAATTGTTCAGGCTTCCCATCCAACATCAAATTCATAAGATCTATAGACCACTTCAATTTATTTGGGATGGTTCTGTGCCTAGGATTATTTTTACGAACCCGTTTCAAAAAAGCCATCTTGATCGGTTTATTAAGTTCATCAAAGTGTTTTACAAGAGGGTCTTCATTGATCTTCAGCTTACTGCTTGGCTTTTCGTTTTCTAGAGTTTGAAAAAACTCCGAAATTGAATTATGTTCTAGTTCAGCAATTATAAGCAGCGTTTTAAGTGCCAAGCCTGCATGGCCCATATTTCTTTCAATTTCTGAGTACCGTGAGATTGAAAGTCCTATCACATTTGCCATTTCATATTGAGTGATTTCATTTTTTCGCCGATATTCAAGAAGGTATCTAGATATCTTTTTTAATATTCTATCAATTTCCATTTCCAATCTTCCAATCCAAACGACAACATTCTTTTTGTAAAATAAAATTCAAGGACCGATCGGATAGTATAAGAAGCAATTAATTTATTGCAATTCAAAAAATCCTAATGGAGAAGAACTACATTGTTACAAAGCAAGGTAATAAAATGACAATAATCAGAGATCTTAAAAAGACCTATTTTAGTTAACTATATCAATATGTTATTTATCATGAAATCATTCCTAAAAGAAGTTATAATTAAACCTTATCAACGTCGAAAAAAATTAAAATTGTAAAACTAGTGGATGGCACTATTTAGAGGTAATATTTTAGTAATAATACAATTCGGTTTTATTGACCATTGAATTCGACTGGCATCTTTAAAAGTTTACTATTTCGAATTATCAGTTTTTTCTTTTCGCAAATCGACGATAATTTTGTTGGTTGCCCTTAATCTTTTAGCTAGCAGCCGGGAAACGTTAAGTAGCAGAACACCAAAAATTCTTGGCTCTTTCTCATAAAGATGAAAGATTTGATGGTAGGATAATTGTAAAATGTGGGAAATATCTTCGCTGATAATATCTGCAGATCTTATTTTTTCATCTAGTAATACTAACTCTCCAAAAACATCCCCTTTAACCAAAGGTGCAATGGCTATAATACCTGCAGCTGTTTTCTTCTGGACAACAAGCCTCCCTTCAAGGACAACAAAGATTTCATCTCCTTCATCTCCATCACGAACTACCGATTCACCAACTTGATAGGTTGCCACGGCCCCACGCTTGACAATTTTTTCAATCTCCTTTTCATACATTTCGTAGAAAAGAGGACAACCTTTCAATTCATCTGGGATTGCCATAAATCATCTGCCCCTAAAAAACTTAGTTTATATTTCTAAGCTCTTTGTCAAATCAAAAAAATTTACTCACTAACTATTAATCTAACAAATCTAAAACATTTCTAATTAAAGTAAGTTATTCCTGTATGGCAGCTTTTTTATCATTTCCCTTTCAACCTTAGCAACAATGCTAATAACTATGTCAGCAATGCTTGAGCTAGATTCAATCTTTATTTTTAATGTCTTAATTTTTTCTTCTAGCAAATTTTGCTGACTGTCAACAAGACTAAAATTCACTGCTAAGCTAGCTATTTCCTGCGTTTTCATATTTAACTGTTTTTCCAGATAAGCAGTACCCTGCTGATGGTAAGCTTTCTGTTCCTGAGTCGCATGTAGTTTTCCCTTGAGCATCGCTAATTTGTTGGCTAAATCTATCTTCGACTTCCTTACTTTGAATAATTGCTCATCGAGAGTATTGATCTCTTTGTTTAATTCTTCATATTTTTTATTTCCGTATGAAAGATTTTGCTGCAAAATTGAAATTTCCTTGTAACTTACATCTGTAAAATATATCAGCTGTGAAATCTTCTCCATCGCATAAATAAGATCTGTCTCAAGCAATTCTACCTCTGATGTTTTTATTTCATAGAGAATACTCATTGGAGTAATTTTTTTAGGTAATTCTTGTTTTTCATACATAGATTTTGCAAGTGCTTTTAATTTTTTGATTTTTTGGTCTATATCTTTATCTAGCAATGCTGAAGCAGCAACCCAATTTCTTAGCTCCTTAGCATAATCACTTTGCTCTACAGCTATTTTTCCAAACGCAGATTTTGTTTGTGGCAATTGAACTTCAAGTTTCTTAAGACTACCTTGGTGCCGTGCAAGCAACTGTTCGAGAGATAAAACTAAGACGGTGTGAGAAAATGTGATTAATTCTAATTTTTTAATCCGCCCTGAAAGTTCTTTAGTCCCTATTTCGGCTCGTCGATATTTTTCTTCTCTTGAATTCAATGATTCTTTAACTTTTTTTAAAGCGATAACTTTTTGATTGAGACCTTTTTTCAGTAAATTATATTGTTCTGAGATCTTACTACGACTCTGTACTAAGTTTTCAAACTGTCTTTCGATTAGTTCAGCATCTTCAATTAGTCGCTTAGTAGTTTTACTCTCAGTGCCATGCAAATGCTTATTGCCTCCAAATATAATTGCTCCTATAACTCCAAAAAAGAGCCAGTAGAATCGATTAAAAAGCCGATCAATGTAAATTGAAAACCTATCAATTAAAGCGTCATTCATTGAATACCCTTACCGATTCCTGCCAGAGTCAGTGGAATGAGCAAAAATTATCGCATTTGCTACTCGTTAGGGATTTATCGATAGCAAAAATCTAAATATGAAACTTTTAAAATTAACCACTCTTAATGCTAAGCATTTTTTTCATCCTAAGGATTATTTGGCCTAAAAAGTTAGAAAGCTGAAACTTAATCTTGCATCAATAAGCAATTTTGAGATAAAAAAAGAAAAAACCGTATTTTCATAAATTATTTCAGCCGTATATTTCTATCAAGAACCGGCCCTTAGGAGTAATTAGTGCAGAATTTATTAGTTGTCACCTTTATTGTAGTCACGCAATTTACGTTTTCCTTAAACGGCATCGCTACTCCCTTAGATTTTAGTTCCCTACGTAACCCTAATCATGAGCACCCAATCCACACATTTGCATCTATAAATTTAAGGTCTGACAGTAAAAACCTCCACCCACGAAATAGACCTATCAATGCTATCCCAGAAGCTTATTTTCTTGATATATCTGCAGATCCAGTTTCCGGTTTAATTGAAGGAGTTAGCAAGATTGCCTTTAGGCTCAAAGATCCGTTTAAACCTTTAGTCTCTTTTGATGCCAAAAATATGCAAATTAATTCAGTTATCAATCAACAAGGGGACTACCTAAGCTTCGACTACGATGGTAGTATCCTGCGAATTCACTTAAACCCGAACAATCCAGAAAAAATCCATAGAACAGTGTCAATTAATTACCGAGCCCAGAAGAGCCAACATTATTTTTTGACAGCTCCTGATGCAAGCAGTCCAAACCGCTCGATCTCATCTTATACTTTCACCCAACCTGAGGGAAGCCAACATTGGTTTCCCTGTATTGACAGACCTAACGCTAAAGCAATTCTTGATGTTAAAATCAGTACCCCTGCCTCTTACAAAGCTCTAAGTAATGGTATTTTGCTTGGAAACAAGCAACTAGGAGTTACAAGTAATTTCCACTATCGCATGGATTTCCCTATAGCTCCTTATCTCGTTAGCTTAGCGGTGGGAGATTTCACAGTTTTTGATTTAGGTACTTTTCACAAGAAACCCCTGAAACTATGGGCCCCTCCAGCCTTAGCTCGCTCTGCTTTAAAAGCTGTGAGCAATACTAAACAAATGATGAAAGTAATAGGAGAATTCACAGGAGTCAGCTACCCTTTTGCCAGCTATAGCCAGTCAGTAGCTCAAGCATGGTCAAGTTCCATGGAACATCAATCTGCCACAACTATGGGAGGCTGGCGTATCAGAGGAGATCTTTCAGGTGAAGGAGTTGTAGCCCACGAACTCGCGCACCAGTGGTTTGGAGACTGGGTCACATGTGAATCTTGGAAAGAGATGTGGCTCAATGAAGGATTTGCCAGCTATCTACCATTTGTATATTTTTCAAAGACAGAAAAGACCTCAAATGCAATGGACTATCACTTATGGTGGCGGGAGGGATATTTCTCAGAGGCTAAAAGATATGCAAGAGCACTATCGAGTCCAAATAATCGAATGGAAAATATATTTGATTCCCATTCATATGAAAAGGGTGCACTGGTTATCCATCTGATGAGAAGCATAACAAATCGATTACCTATGGCTAAAAATCATAAGACAGAATTGTTCTCTAAGGCACTTAAAATCTATTTAGAAAACAAAGGTGGAGGAAATGTAAGTAATAGCCATTTGCAAGCAGCTTTGGAGCAAGCAAGCAATCGTTCCTGGCAAATATTCTTTGATCAATGGGTTCGCTCAAAAGGTCATCCCATTATTTCAGCTAAGATAGAATTTGAAGATAATTCTCTAGTAGGAAATATCGAGCAGATTCAAGCGACAAGATTAAAAAATAAATGGAATGTCTTTTCTTTCCCACTAGACATAGAAGTTTTTGGTGTAGATGGTCAAAGGTCAGTTTATACAGTTGACATTTATGATGCCAAACAAAGATTTGAACTCAGTTTAGATTTTGAACCTGTTGCTTACAACCTAGACCCAGAGTTAATTGTTCCTGCTGAAATCCAATTTGATGGCCAATTAGCCCAATTGCATTCTAATTGGCTTGAAGTCTTTAAGAGTGCTCCCTCTGCATACAGCCGTATGATGGCACTAAAGCGATTATTCAAGGAGAAACCATCCAAAAAACAGTTTAAAGTTTACCAGGAGATTATTCTAGCTGAGACCTCCCCTTACATAAAAGCTGAAAGCCTAGCTCTCTTAAGCCAGTTTAAAGAATCCTATTCGATAATTGAAAAAATCATAACTCACTTAGAACAGCTTTCTCCTGCAGAACTAGATCTTAGTGTAAGACGAGCCATTGCCCATGGCAAAGTTTGGCTTGTAAAGCATGGGCAAATTCCGGCTTCCAGCAAACAAATCTTAAGTTGGCAAAAAGAGTTTATGGAAACACCTTATACAAGCGAACGAGAAGCGATCCTAGATAAATTAACACATGCTAATCTAAAAATAGCCCAAGAGTTTGCTGTACAACGTTTGCAGGAATCAAAATTGGTTACCAAAGATCGAGCACATCTTATAGACGTTTTGACAAAAAATCCCAGCATAGTATCAAAAGACTTTATCCAACAAATGATTAAATCATGTTCCTATCACTGGTTTAAACGCATTATTGCAAACTTAAAGACAGCAAGGTACCAAGATGAAAATCTATCAAAGTATCTAATCGACCGCGCCGAAACCTGCAGATACGACTACGAGATGATCTATTCGATGAAGCTGCTGGGAGGTCAGAGCAAATCGATAAACTCGGTCTGCCCATATCTATTATCTTTCAAAGAGAGAGATCTTTCAGATCGGGTATATGCTAGTGAAATCAGAGATGCAGCTAATAATGCCTCAGTAGAATTACATTGTTCCTCTGGCCACTAATATAACTTAGTCCTCTGTATTCTTTAGCAAACGAGGAAGCAAAGGAGGAAAGCCCCGAATATCATCATACAATTCAAGATCATTCAACATCTGAGTTGAGTATTCCGCTTATATCATTAGGGGGGATCAACTGAGATGAATAATAATGTCACCTGATCAACACTTAATAGAACAAATGGCAAGCCATGTTCCTATTGTTATATGGTCGAGAAGCAATGGAATAAAGAAGCAAGGAAACCTAGATGCTATTGCAATTAGTATTCTACATGAACTAGATAAATTCTCATATATTGAAACAAGCATTCGGACAATAGCTTGTGCTTTTGACACTTCAGACGATCATATTCGTAGTATTATCTCAAGCTTATTTTGCTCAGGTTACTTTAAAAAAATCACGATATATCAACAAGGAAAAGCAAGTCTAGTAATGTTTGACAAAAATGACAATCACCCAAAATACACACCCACCGAATTAAGAGTTTTACAAAAAGCAACCCCGATTTGGGAAAAAAAATAATCAGAACAGCTTAACAAAAGCAGTTCTGATTTTGTTATAGATATTAAGGATTAATCACAACTATATTCTGCAAACTGATCGAAGTATTCTTCATAGTTGCTACGATCACCGATCTTGTTTAAATTCCAGTCATTATGCCAATTAGTACCTTCACCAGAATTCCACTGACCTTCGGCTTGCACCTGCTGGTTCTCTCCGTACTCGAAATGGAATTCAAGCTGTCCAGATCCTGAGAGTTTCTTGTTATCTATTTTTCCATCTTTCTTGACAGACCGCTCGCACCACTTACCTGTGACAATTCCATTGTCTTCGTTAAAGCTACCTTGGGCAAAACCAATGGTTTTCTCCCCAATTATATAAACTATTAAAACACCATTACCTGAAAACCTAATTTCCAAATCACCCCATAGCAGGCTGTTATAAGTACCAATTAAAATATCTCTCATCCCTTGATCTGCTACATTCATCGAGAGGTCCACTGGAGTTTGCTCTACTTCTAGACTGCCAATTAAAGAATCACCTTCAACCGAAATTTCCAACTGATCATTTTCTAAGTTATAATTCACGCTTTCTGCAGGAACTTTATTTTTATTAAGGTCGTAAACTATCAAATTCTGGAAATCGTATTTCTCTCCATGAGAAATATTACAGTCCACTTTACTACTCGACAACACACAGGAAGTAAGAAAAGCTGCAGTCACAATAGCTGAGTCTTTCCCAGAATTAGATCCCTCTTCAGGAGTATCAACACTGTTTTCAAGATCGGGTTTATTACCATTACCAATTTCTGTGGACTCAATAGGATTATTACTTGAAAGCTTATCAAAATCTGACCTTGATTGTTCCTCAGATAAAATACTCTCAGTCCTACCATTACCGACTTCGGTAGAGTCTAACTGTTTGGATCGTGTTAAATTTTCTTCTTGAGAGGAAACAGTAAATTCTTTAGATTTGGGTTGTCCAGCATCTAAATTACCAAAGCCACAGCCGTACAATACCAGGGTAAATATTGATAACCTAAACATCATGCTAGTGCTTCATAAAAAGTGGGTTAAAGTACAAGACTCTCGCATGCCTGTAATCGGCAAAACCTTCCACTTAGTAAAGTATTAAAAACTTTGATTTTATATGAAATATTATTATTTGAGCAAAATTAGCAATTTGGGTAAGATTATTTTTTTCGCCAGAGCCTCAAATTAAAACTAATGAAATAGGAGAGGTATGAGAATGATTCTCAAAATACCACTCCAAGCAAGTAGCTAATACATATTCGCAATCTCTTTTTCATAATGCTTTTCTAATAATGCGCGTTTAGCTTTTAAGGTAGGAGTGAGTAAACCCATAGTCTCCCAATCTGCTTCAACTAGCTTGAATTTCCTAGGAAGATTATAGATATTATCAATATCAGATTTAATTTCGTTAATTACTTCATTCATGAAATTAATAACATCCTCATTGCCCAAAAACTTCTCATTCGAAAGTTCACTAAGGTAGTTTACCTGTTTCATGGCATTTTTAATTTCGGGAATATCAGCCGCAATGATTAAAACATTGTAATCTTTATTTTGCCCTGTAAGGTAAGCATCTTTTACGTATGTATTTAGCTTGACTTTGTTTTCGAAAACACCAGGAACGACATACTCCCCATTCTTCAATTTATAAATCTCTTTGGTACGCCCAGTTATATGCAAAAACCCCTGCGCATCGAAGTAGCCCACATCACCAGTACGCAGGCAACCGTCTTCTGTCAGAGTTTCTTCAGTTTTTTCAGGTTGCTTATAATAGCCCTTCATCACATTTGGGCCACAAACAATGATTTCTCCTTCTTTGCTATTAGAAGATCCCCAATCATTATCAATTCTAACTGTGACCCCAGGAAAAGGCTTTCCTACCGAACCTAGACGGCGCTCAAAGGTCTCCATACGATTTAAGGATATGATGCCACTAGTTTCAGACATGCCATACCCTTCCAGAACAGTGATTTCCAGTTGGTCTAGAAACATTGAAACTGTCTTATCTAATTTTGCTCCTCCACTAACTGCATACTGAAGCTTACCGCCAAAAGCTGCTTTTACTTTTTTCAAAAACATATTAGCCCAAAATTTGTCCCATTTCTTCTGAGCACCATGGCGGCTATTCTCGTTTTGTTTAACTTTCATCCACTTTTTATAAGCATATGCTTTAACTCCTCCAAGGCTGCTGTCCGGATCTTCAACATGAACATTGCTATAAATTTTTTCAAATATTTTTGGAACTGCGAATAGAACGGAAGGTTTAAGTTCCATCATATTGTCTTTCAATGTGGTCTTTGGATCCTCTACAAAACCTGTAGCATTACCCAAGTACATAAGGACATGTAACTCAGCTAGCTGCCCAAATATATGAGCCCAGGGTAAAAAAGATGCCGATGTCTGCCCTGAAAGATCAATCAAATGCGGCAGGTTACGGATCAGAAACGATAGGTTCTCATGGCTAAGCATAACTGCTTTAGGATTACCCGTAGTACCTGATGTGTAAATAAAACCCATGATATCATCTTTACTTGGTTTCATTGACTCTACTGGCTTAGCCTTGCCTTTTTCCAAAACTTGTATATAGCCCAAAGCATTATCTGATTCTAATGGCGCTACAGAAATAACATGTTGTAAAGTTTCGATTTCTTCGGTAAAATTCTTTACTTCTTCGTAAATCTCTGCGTTTTCAACTATCAAGATCTTTGCATCAGAATCAGTCAGTTTATATTTCCAATCTTCTATTCCTTGATTGGGATAAAGTGGTACAAATATAGCCCCTCGACTAAGAGTTCCATAACATGAAACAGCCCACTCAGGGCTGTTGCGTGAGATGATAGCTACCTTATCTCCTGGTAATAAACCTAAATCCGCAAGACCACTGCGAAAGTCAGAAACATATTCTCCGAATTTCTGATAAGTCATCCACTCATATGATCCATCAACTTTCCTTCCAAACATCGGTTTGCTAGCATATGTTTCGACAGCATTCTCTTGCATACTCACCAGCTCATCAAATTCTTTATAAACCTGCACAGGATCTATATTTTGCCTTTTTCCTCCCAATGCATTTAAGCTAAAACAACTAATCAGAAAAGCAACAGCAAAGAGTCGCATCATGGAAAGCATCCTTTATTTTGTAGTAATAATTGGAAAAAAAACGTCAAGGTAGTTCATGCATTTCACTACCAGTAGCAAGAGGGAAGCTAACATAACCATATTCTATTGCAAAATCATTTGTAATGACTTTTATAAAATTCGAGAAAAAGATGCTATTTTGGAGTCTTTAAATAAAAAAACATGGGTAAAATCAGTTAGAATGCTTGCATTCCAATCAGGTTATATAATTGCAAAATTTTCACATGACAATGAGACTGAATATTAATATAATTTATCCCGAACTTGATTTTAGCAATAATAATAACATTTTGACATTTCTTTTACATATCTTTGACATTAGTTTGACTTTCAATTCCCTGGAATATCCGAAGAATAGTAGGTAATGGAGAACTTACAGCAAAGTCTAAAGCTGTAATACTAGATTTTAGGGATTAAATATGAAAAACAACATGATATCTATGTACCAAAAAAGGCATCAAAGTAATCAAGATCAACAAAGAATCGAAAAATCTGAAGCTGACTGGTTCACCATTATTTGGATGATTACTATTCACGTAATTGCTTTGTTCGCTTTTTGGAATTTTTCTTGGGGTGGTTTTTTTTGGTTCCTTGGACTCTACTTTGCTACTGGGTGCCTTGGAATCACTTTCTGCTTTCATCGCCTTTTGTCGCATCGAAGCTTTAAAGCGCATCCTCTTGTCGAAGGATTCACAGCCTTGATGGGAACCCTAGCGCTCCAAGGTACGGTTCAGCAATGGGTGTCTCATCACCGTCTCCATCACCAAGGTTCTGACACACCACGCGACCCTCATAATGCTCGTAGAGGATTTTGGTACAGTCATTGGGGTTGGCTTTTTCAACTTGATGCTAATAGAAACCAAGAAAAGATGGCAAAAAATACGAAAGATATTCTAGCAAACCCTTGGCTTCTCTTCCTTTCCCACATCAATGTGATGATTTTTTGTCAGATAATTCTTGGTTTTATTCTTTTATTTGCGGGGGGGGCATCTTGGGTCTTATGGGGTATTTTTCTTAGGCTTGTCGCAGTTTACCACACAACCTGGCTAGTCAATAGTGCCACCCATAAATGGGGCTACAGAAACTTTGCCAGCAACGATTTAGCCGTTAATACCTGGTGGGTTGCCATTTTAACCTGGGGTGAGGGTTGGCATAATAATCATCATCGCTTTGCAAATGTTTGTCCAGCGCGCTACCGCTGGTGGGAAATAGACATAACTTATAGCATTGTATGCATCCTCGAGTATTTCGGACTGGTCAGTGACGTTAAACACTATCCCAAGGAGGCAGATGAAGAATTTGAGCGGCTACAAGCAGCTAAAGTTGCTAGTCAGAATGAACAAATTCACGAAACGGAGCTGGTATCCGGGCACGAGGCTTTATATAAGCCAATCAATTGATAGGTCTAATTTTCTTTGACTAGACCACAAGGCTTACGCCATTTTTTTTCCAAAATATCAACGACTTGATGGTAAGCTTTTTCTATTTCCTCTGATCGATTATTGACCTCTTCCCAATCCAGAGTTTCTGCATTTTCTTCTAGAAATTGACAATGATTTCGCATTAATTCTGCCCCTAAATTCGAGCAGCTTCCCTTCAGTTTATGCGCAAGTTTGTTTATATTTTGACGATCTTGCTTCAGAATACTCTCTTTAAGCAAGTCAAGGGTTTGAGGACTATGAGAAATAAAAATATCGATCAATTCAGTGACAATATCATCTTCTCCTGGTTCGTTTAACTCTCTCAGTGCCTCTAATTGACTTTCATCAATTATTTTTAATTCATCAGTCAATTGAATCTCCTCTGCTGCACAAAGCTGGGAATTAAGCTCCCTTTTTTGCAGCTGTTTTTTCTTTCACTTCCAGCACAAATCCTGTTCCATAAATTGTCCGAATTGTCACAATTTGACTTATCTCTTTCAGTGCTCGTCTTACTTCGTGAAGCTTCCGATTTAAAGCGTTATCGCTTACATAAATTTGCCCCCAACATTTGCGTTTCATTGCATCCCGCCTCACGACAGTACCATGAGCATCAAGCAAACATGTTAGCAGATTCATCTCTGTCGGAGAAAGATACCGGTGATGACCATCCAAATTTGCAATGACTCGATGAGCAGTATCAACAGTTACATCACCTATTTTAATTACTTCGCGGGCTTCTCTTTTAGCAAGTTCTCCCAGCCTAGCTTGAAGCCTAGCAACGAGTTCTTTAGCATTAATCGGCTTGTAAATAAAATCATCAGCACCTGCAGCTAAAGCATCTCCAACAGCGTTTTCATCCCTATCATTTGTAATTACAATGATAGGTGCAAAAGGCCATTTAATCTTTAAGCTCGGAAGAATATCTAAGCCACTTTCTTTTAACCCTAAATGTACATCAACAAATAATGCTATTGGATTTAGACTATCAACTTGAGATTCAAGAGATTTAATCGAATCAAAATTTTGGGTAGGCTTACCAGTTGCGCTTCCGATAATCTTTTCTATCATCGGGTCATCATCCAATACAATAATATATTCGGGATCTCCTTCCATGGTCATACAGCACTCCCAAGAACCAATAATGTGAAGTTAATACCCAAAATACTTCCTGTTCGAAAAGAGACTCTATTTTGGATGACTGATAGAAATTATACAGTGTCTTACTTATATCTTAAAAAAAACCTAAAAATCAGACAATGCAGATAAATAAGTAGGTAAAATTACCGACGGCTCTTTCACCCAAAATAATGGACAATTTTTAGCTTTATTACAAAATACTAAATTTGATGAAATAACTTAGGTTCAAGTTAGAACTAAAAAAATACCTATGAGCGATAAAACTCAAAAACCGATATTTTGTAAATTAAATTTCTGCAGCAGGGTAAAATATGAAACTCAAAGGGAAGAATTCATACTCTACTAGCTAAAGGAATCTCATTCATTTCTATTTCAACACAGAGGCTCGGTGAAGATGATCAATAAGCATTAGGATGAATAAAGCCTCTTAGAACGGTCAGAAATAAAATCTTGATATCAAGCCAAAGTGACCAGTTCTGGATATAATATAGATCACATTCGATTCTCTTATCGATACTTGTATTCCCTCTCCACCCATTAACTTGTGCCCATCCTGTCATACCAGCTTTAACTTTATGCCTAAGCATATATCCTGGAACATCATGCCTAAACTTATTGACAAAAACTGGTCGTTCAGGTCGTGGACCAACCAAGGACATATCTCCAGAAAGAACATTAAGCAATTGGGGAAGCTCATCGAGACTTGTCTTGCGCAAGAATGAACCAAAAATTGTTGGCCTATCGTCTCCATTTTTTGCCCAGACCGCTCCTGTTTTATTTTCAACGTTTATTGGCATAGACCTAAATTTTAAGATGGAGAAAACATGACCATCCAGACCCATTCTATCTTGCTTAAAAAACACGGGCCCTTTTGAAGAGAATTTTATAATTGCTGCTATTGTAAACATTAAAGGACTAAAAAATAATAAGGACAAGATCGCACCAAAAAAGTCGACGACCCTCTTACCAATCACGCCTAAACCTTGTAAAGGGCTTTCATGAATGCTGATCACCGGATGCTTTTTCACTATATCAACACCAGCCCCAAACTTAGTAAAACGATTAAGGTCTGGTAACATTTTAATATTAGTAACTTGTTCAGCTATTTGAACAAGGTGACTGTCTAAAAAATCATGATACTGGTGAGGCAGTGCGATGACAACAGATTCACAAGGGTACTCAATAAAGAAAGAAGTCCATTTCTCAGGAAACTCAAATATTGGAATATTTTTATCTTTACATATTTTTTTTGCTATGCTCTGCTGCCTATCTGCTCCAACTATAATTGCCCCGGTTATTGCTGTCTCTTCTATGTAACTATCTTTAATGATTGAACAAGCGTTTTCGATATTCTCTCCACTACCGATAACTAAGACCTTACGTTTAGGAGATCTTTTCCTATAGTAACGAAGACCTTTCCTTATAAAACTTCTACCCACGAGCAAAAACAAGGGATGAAAAAATGCAAATATGACGAGTGTTAATCTTGAGTATCTATATTCGTGATAAAAAAAGGTCACAGCAATAAATGCCAATGTCGCAAAAATACAATTTTGTAAAATATCGACACCTTCAATAATAGCACTACGCCTTAATCTGGTCCTCTTATAGAGACCTGATGCGGTGAACATTGTAAACCAAATGATTACGACAAATGGAACAAGTTTTAAATATAATCCAAAATTGGGAATACCTTTAGATATCGGTACAAAACTATAAAATCTAATATAAAACGCGGCAATCCACGCTAACGATACGAGTACCAGATCGATTAAGGTCGTCAAAAAAACAATTACTTTTTGATTCTTATTACTCAATTTTCTCAACTTCCCTTTTCAAAGTATGTTCAATTTCTTTGAAGAAATCTTGCTTAAAACGCTCCTGGTTGAACCTTCCAGCAAACTCTACTATTTTACCCTGGTTAAAATCGCTAGCCTTAAAATTTTCGATAGCACCCGTAAGAGCTTCAACACTTTGCTCAGTAAAAAAAGTTCCCGTAATTCCTGGTTTGATGAAGTCTAAAGCCCCACCATTTTCATAGGCTATCACAGGCGTGCCGCATGCCATAGCCTCGATGGCAATCATTCCAAAATCTTCAACACCAGGAAAAATCAAGCCTTCTGCTTGCTGTAATAATTTTTTCCATTTATTGTCGTCGGGAGCAATTTCAAACTTTGTATAACGTCCAGCGATTCTTCGTAATTTTTTTTCCATCTCCCCTTTACCTGCAATAACGAGCTTTTTTCCCAAGCGTTCGCATGCATGAATGGCTAGATCGAACCTTTTATAGTGGACAAGGGCACCTGCAGCGAGAAAATATCCTCCTTTAGCCTGATCATCAGAAGCTTGAAAAAAATCGATATTTATAGGCGGGTGCAAAATCTTGCTTTGTCTTCCGTAGTAGCGCCCTACTCGATTTGCAACGAAAGAGGAATTTACCAAAAATTTATCAACTCGGCTTGAACTCACGGTATCCCATAACCTCAGCTTAACCGAGGCAAAACGTACCACGGATTTTATACCTGGTACCTGTTCAAATTGCGATAAGTATTCCTCCTGCTGATCCCAGATATACCTCATGGGCGAATGCAAGTAGCAGACATGCTTAGCATAAGGGCCTGGAATTACCCCTTTAGCGACACAAGAAGAAGTACTAATAATTAAGTCAAAATCCCAAAGTTTGAGAGACTCTATCATGGCTGGCAATATCGGCAACAAAGCCTTGCGTATAGGTGACAAGATGTTTAAAGATTTCGGATATTTGATACATCGTTCATTAATCGAATTCGGCATCCGCCTTGGGTCGTAAAATAAAGTATAAATAGGTGCTTCAGGAAATAGACTTGCAATAGCCTCTAAAACCTTCTCCCCGCCTCGATAACTTATAAGCCAATCATGTACTATTGCGACTTTCAATTCTTACTAATCCTTCCTAATTTACATTTTCTCAGGATTTATTAATGCAATTAAGCAAAAAACTAAATCATAATTTTGGGTTAACAACTCCTACCTTTATTTTATTATTATTTTAGATTTTGCAAGGGTTTGCACCTCAAGCTTTTTTTACGCTATTATTATTTATAGAAGCCCTCAAAGCCAAAGAATTACAACAATAGATTGCTTGAGACCTCACTCTTGGTAAACTATCGCTGCACTGTCAGTTTTCCATATTTAGCAAATTAAGATCAATAGGATAAGAGTTTTGGAGTGACTGGAATTCTATGGATCATAGAAAGTTCGATTTAAATTCAAAAGAACGTAGTAGGCTGGAACGCCAAGGTCTGTGGGGAAACCTTGATAATATTCATGGTAACCCCTTAAACCACAAAGAGCTGTTTCCTGAAATTATCTTCAAAAGTGAAGTAATGGAACAGCTATTGAGTACGGTATACAAAGTAGCCCGGTCACATAGCTCAGTACTGATATTGGGCGAAAGTGGCACAGGAAAGGAGCTCATAGCTTCTGCAATCCATCGACTTTCCCCTCGCAGCAATAAATGCTTTATGGCCATCAACTGCAGCGCTATTCCAGAAAACCTGCTGGAAGCGGAGTTGTTTGGTCATGAAAAAGGGGCGTTTACAGGAGCTGATAAGAAAAGAATCGGTCATTTTGCTGCAGCAAACAATGGAACCGCATTCTTAGATGAAATTGGTGACATGCCCCTAAGACTTCAGGCCAAACTACTCAGGGTTCTTCAGGAAAAAACCTTTACTCCTATTGGAGGAAGGGAATCGGTAAGTGCCGATATAAGAATCATTGCAGCTACGAATATAAATTTAGAAAAGGCTGTTAAAGAGCAAAACTTCCGCTTAGACTTGTATTACAGGCTTAATGTCCTTCCTTTAAACATTCCCCCTCTTAGAGAGCGAAGACAGGACATTAGTGTATTGCTGGATCATTTTGTCGAACACAGCAATCGATTACACCCTCACAGCGAACCTGGGTGGATCGATGACGAAGCTAAAGAACTCCTCTGTCAATACGACTGGCCAGGAAACATTCGACAACTTCAAAACCTGGTTGAGCGTCTAATTATTATCAATGGTGGAGGTCGCCTAGGAATTAGCTCTCTGCCTAAAGAGTTCAAGACGCAAGACGAAAAAGTAGTCAGAGAAGAATTGCCCCAAAAAGTAGAAACCACTGAAGAGGCAATAGATTCAAACTATAATAGGCAGGTAATTGGAAACAATGAGACTAGTCCAAGCCTTCCTTTGCTAAATCTAAATCAAAGCTTTTGCCTGAGCAAATATATTGAAGAATTAGAAAATAGCTACATCATTAAAGCACTAAATCTAACTAAAAATAATAAAAACCAAGCAGCAAAACTACTTGGTTTAAACAGAACTACATTAGTCGAAAGAATTAAGAAAAGAAAAATAGCAATTTAATAACCAATACTAGAGAGTCAATATTTCTTCCTCTTTCTTAGTCATCCGCTCATCTATTTTTTTGATAAAGGCATCGGTTTCCGATTGGATATCCTTTTGAAGCTTTTTGCTATCATCTTCGGCAATCTCTTTAGCTTTTTCACCTTTTTTGATTTTAGAATTAAAATCTTGCCTCACTTTACGTATGCCAACTTTCGCTTCTTCACCCATTTTTTTGATAGATTTGGCAATTTCCTTACGTCTTTCTTCATTGAGGGGAGGAACTCCGAGCCTTACAACATTCCCATCATTTACTGGCTGAATGTCTAAGTCAGCAACCTGAATAGCTCTTTCAATATCACTGATCAGCTTTTTCTCGAATGGTGAAATAACTATAGTTCTGGCGTCAGGAGTCGAAAGGGTGGCTACTTGATTTAATGGAGTTGGATTTCCGTAATAGTTAATTCTTACTCCGTCAAGAAGATTAACCGATGCTCTACCAGTTCTCACTTTTGATAACTCACGGTCAAGACTATCCAGTCTTTTATCCATTGCTTTTTGGCAATCTTTTACAAATTCGTCCATCCATAACCTCTGGGAAAATTAATATTAACGGCGCCGGACCAAGGAGGATCCAACAATTAACTTACGATGGTGCCTAAGGTTGGATCATCTAAAGCTGCAGAAACACTTCCTGGTTCACCAAGCTTAAAAACCATGATTGGAAGGTTTGCTTCCATGCACATAGTTATTGCCGTAGCATCCATCACTTGAAGTTTTCTTGAGATTACATCCAAATAGGACAACTCACCATAACGCTTTGCGTCTTTGAAGACCTGAGGGTCTTTATCATAAATCCCATCCACCTTGGTTGCCTTCAAAATTATTTCTGCACCTACTTCTTGAGCCCGCAGACTTGCTGCTGTATCTGTGGTAAACAGAGGATTCCCTGTGCCACCAGCAAAAATAACAACTCGTTTAGAGCCAAGGTGTTTGACAGCCTTGCGTCGAATGTAAGGCTCTGCAAGCTCTGGCATATGAATTGCTGTCATAACGCGGGTATGAATTTGATGCTGAGTTTCTAGTACTGCTTGGAGAGCAAGGCCATTGATACAAGTGGCCAACATCCCCATATAGTCTGCCGAAGCTCTTTCCATTCCGAAAGATGCTGCCTGTGAGCCTCGAAAAATATTTCCTCCACCGATCACCACAGAAACTTCAATGCTCTTATGATGGAGCGTTGCTATTTCTCCAGCAACCAGTTCAATAGCTTTTGTATTGATTCCACCCTTTTCTTCCCCACCGAGCATCTCACCAGATAGCTTGAGCATAATGCGAGAGTATTTCTTCTTAGTCACTTTCGAGCCTTTTTCCACAGGGTTTCAAACAGTACACTCTAAATAAAAAAAAACCCCTGCTTAGCAGGGGCCTTTACTTACTTCTTAAGCTGAGCTGCGACTTCTTCGGCAAAATTCTCTTGTTTGACTTCTATACCCTCACCCAACTGGAAGCGCACAAAAGATGATACACTTGCATTTACACCAGCCTGCTTAATGTACTTAGATACGCTAAGCTTAGGTTCTTTGACAAATGGTTGATCAACAAAGCAAACATCTGCGTAAAATTTGCTTACCTGACCCATAAGAGCTTTTTCAATGATATCATCTGGCTTGCCTTGTTCTTTTAAACGCTTGCGAGCAATTTCTTTCTCTTGATCTAACTCGTCACTAGCAACACTCTCTCGACTGAGGTACTTTGGAGCAGATGCAGCTACATGCATAGCCAGATCATTACCCACTTCAACAGCCTTATCAGATGCATCGCCGCTTAAGACTACAAGCGTACCAATTTTTCCACCCATATGACTGTAGGCAGAGATCACTCCATCTTCCGTAGATACATACCTAACACGACGTAAGCTCATGTTCTCACCAACTTTAGCGATGAGTTCACTTAGCTGCTTCTCCACAGTAGAGCCATTCCATTCTACTGCTTTTAACACGTCAATATCATTAATCTTATGTTCCAAAGCGATCTTAGTTGTGCCAACCGCAAAAGCCCTAAAGTCTTCGTTTTTACCTGCAAAATCAGTTTCGCAGTTCAATTCAACTATGGCTGCTTCTTTCTTAGAGTCTGAAACAGCAAATTCAACCATACCTTCTGCAGCTGTTCTACCAGCCTTTTTAGCTGCTCTTGCCATCCCTTTTTCACGTAACCAACGAATGGCTTTATCCATATCGCCATCATTCTCAACAAGAGCTTTCTTGCATTCCATCATACCAACACCTGTTGACTGGCGTAACTCTTTAACCTGAGCGGCTGTGATAGCCATAAGTCATTTTCCTTTTTTAAAGATCGAGATGATGTTACCCGCAAAATACGATATATATCGATTAGCTTTTCTTTTTCATAACTTTAATTGAGTGACCCTCTTTGTCAAAGATAGTTCCCTCTTTCGCACTACTTGGAGCCTTATCGTCTTCTGGCTTTTCGCTTTGGTGACGGCTTTTGCCCGCAATGACAGCTTCAGCTACTGTTTTGACAAAAAGCTGTAAAGACTTCAAACTATCGTCATTGCCCGGAATGACGTAATCAATTCCATCAGGATCAGCATTGGTATCGGTAATGGCAATGATTGGGATCCCAAGCTTCTGCGCTTCTTTTATCGCAATGTGCTCTTTGTGAGCATCTGCTATAAAAATTGCCCTTGGAGTTCCAGGCATATCCTTAATACCTCCAAGGTTTCTTTCCAACTTAAACTTAGCCCGATCAAGGTTCAGAGCTTCTTTTTTCGTAATTTTTTCATAAGTGCCATCATTAGACATCTTTTCAAGTCTTTTCAAACGATGGATGCTCTGGCGGATTGTTGGGTAGTTAGTGAGAGTGCCCCCAAGCCACCGGTGATTCATGAAGTACATGCCGCAGCGTCTTGCTTCGTCAGCAACGATGTCACGAGCCTGCCTCTTAGTTCCAACAAAAAGAATATGACCGCCTTTGGCCGTTATATCTTCGATAAATTCGCAAGCTTTCTTGAAATAACGAACCGTTTTCTGGAGGTCGATGATATGAATACCATTCCTTGTTCCAAAAATGTACTTACGCATCTTTGGGTTCCATCGACGACACTGGTGACCATAATGAACTCCAGCTTCCAGTAATTCACGCATGTTAATTGTAACGCTCATAATATCTTCCTTTTCAAAGGTTATTTCCTCGACCCTTACCCGTGCCCTCAAGCACACCTTTTTTCATCGAAGGGCCTGTGTATTAAATAACTTCTCTGCATGACTGCATTCGAAGTAAAACCAACTTACTTATATGGAATTAATCGGAAAGCTTCAACTCCCGTAGCTTAGCAAAGGGGCTGGATGACTCCTGCCCTTCCTCATCACTGCTATAAACCACATCATCTTCACATATACTTTTACATTCATCACACTTCACTTTAAGAGGGAAAGAAAGCTGCACAGATTCATTGACAACAGACTCAAGATCAACTTGATTATCGAGTAAGAAGTAGTCATCCAAGTCTTTACTAGTAAGATCTCTCTCTCGGGATGAATGATCATCAGCTTGCAAAGAATAAAACAAGTTGAGGCTCTCATGGATAGGCCATACTAAAGAAGTGCTACATCTACTACATTTCAGGATAAGGCTAAATTGGTAACTACCCTCCACCTGGATACAAGCATCAAGAAGCTTGATCGAAAACTTCCCAGTAAGGGGAGATAATTTTTCACCATAAGAGGAACGAAACTGCTCATAAATTAGGCTGAGCCAATCTTCACTACCTAATATTTCTATAATCTTAGGTTTGCCTATTTTTAACTCTTCAACTCGAATCAGCATGGGAACTATTCTCTAAATCTCATCACTTAAAGATGGAAGGACAAAATAATGCATACGAATAGCCGAAAGCATGCCAAATTGCAAGTGTAATAAGATTACTCATCATTTTTTTATTCGGGTCAATTTTTAACCATTTGTTTTTATGATACATTTTTATCATTAGCAACTTAACCTACCCATGAAAGTCTCAAGCCGGTGAATTTTCCGCTCTTTTCTACCGATCTATCGTACAGACTTGCACTCTCATTAACTAGCTGGAGTATGATTTGGCAAGAAAGTGGCTTATTCACAATGATGATGGGACCTTAAGAGGTCCTTGGGATGCGGGCCAAATCAGAAAAGCCTTACGCAAAGGTCTGATAGATCCTTTTGTCACTGTTAGCGAAGAAGGATCTCAGCAAAAACAAGAGCTTATAGAAATCGATGCTATATTTGACACAGCTGATGAAGTGTCAGAGAAATCAGAACCACGCCAAGCTCCGGGCCAAGTGACCAAAGTTGTTGCCGTTCAAGCTCCTCCACCTGAACTTGCTGAAGACGCTTCCTTTTTAGGTTTAGCTGACCCTAGTGTTGAAGCCCTCACCCCAAAGGACAATAAGGAAAGACGCAATAAAGTTAAAAAGTTTTTCTTAATTGATGAAAAAAATGGAAAAAGCAACATGCTTTCTGCTCAGGAAATAACCCACTTATATACAAGCAAAAAAATCAACAACCAATACCGAGTTGGTAAGGCAAATGCTAAGGGTGAAATATCGGTTGCAAAGTTTGTAAAGACCTACAAACAGCTTTCTAAAAAGAGCAAGGGGGACAAGAACAAGCGTAAAAAATCCCCTAAAACTAGAACTATGCCTCAGCAATCTACTGCTTATGCTTCTGGTATGAGCTTCGGGCAAAACCAACAGCAAATCATTATCTTGGGACTATGTTTTTTACTGTTGGTAGCCTGCGGCGTATTATACCTAATGATTCGAGGTGATATAGAATTTTTCAAATTTCAAAGTAGCGACCCGGTAGAGCACCATGAACTCAAACCTCGACGGGCGATAAAACCAAAAACAAAGGAAGACAAGAAAGATGTGAATCTCCTCGACGCTCACAATATACGCAAGAATACAAATAATTCTAAGCCACGTAGACAAAAGCAATCCATTAGCCTCAACCCATTTCGTAGTAGTGTGCCAAAGGGAGTATCTGAAGACTCACTGGTTCGTGAAATTTCGGCGCTAAAGAAGTATGACAACCAGCTTGTTACAGTTGGCCCACTCAGCTTCAAGCTGAGCGATCTAGATGAATGTAGGATCAAATGCAGCATTGCAATGCGCGACAAATCAAATAGAGAGATGCTTGTCATCTTTTTCAAAGACGCCTATATTAGCGAGCTGACAGGCAAAGGTTCGCAAGTCTATGTACAAGGGACCGTTCGGGAGCAGGGAGCAAGCCTATATTTATCGCAAGTATTCTAGTTTGTTACTTTCGAACTAGCTCATAATCTCCCTTTTCTTATTGACCCTATTGCCTCAAAAAGTTATCAAGTTAGGTCCTATGCGGGCGAGATACGCCTGCAAAGTGGGCTGTTGTTAGGAGAAATTAATAAAATGCCAGTACCTAAGTTTCGTACATCTGCTTCAAAAAGAAATATGCGTCGTTCGCATCATGCGCTAAAAGCTCCTGGACTTTCTACTTGTCCAAATTGCCAGGAAGTCAAGAGGCCTCACGTAGCTTGTCATGCATGCGGACACTATGCAGGACAACAAGTTATGGAACCAAAAACCGTTGATAGTAGCTGGGACGGAACTGGCGCTGATTTCAAAGCTGAGTCCTAGGCGATTATGGCATCATATTTGATGATGTTTCCAGGTCAAGGTTCTCAAAGCGTTGGCATGGGATCAAAACTGTTTGCTGACTTCCCAAATACTAAGTTAGTTTTTGAGGAAGCTGAAGATGCTATTCGTCATCCCATTCGCAAACTATGTCTAAACGGCCCTAAAGAAGATCTTGAACTCACTGCAAACCAACAACCTTGCATTCTTACACTCAGTGTTGCTATATGGAATGTGATCAAGGAGGAGTGTGCTGCAGGAAATGCCAAGCTGTTTGCTGGTCATAGCCTCGGAGAATTCTCTGCTTTGGTTGCCAGCGGCAAACTCGACTTTTCGAAGGCAGTTCAGTTGGTACATAAGCGTGGGCAAGCTATGCAGGAAGCTGTTCCCAAAGGTAAGGGTGCGATGGCAGCTGTCATTGGACTCAATCCAGAGGAGCTGATTAAATTATGCTCCGTGACAAGTGAAAAGCTTGGCAAAACGGTTGAAGTAGTCAACTTTAACTCACCTGCGCAGCAAATTATTTCAGGTGATAAGATTGCCGTAGAACAAGTTTGCGAAAGCTTAAGCAAAGACAGCATACGAACAATTCCATTACCGGTAAGCGCCCCCTTCCATTCGAGCTTGATGAAGCCCGCACGTTTAAAGATGAGCCCTCTGTTGGAAAATACTTTATTTCATGCAGGCCGAGGGCAAGTCATTGCGAACCTTACGGGCAAGATCGAAGATCCTTACAACGCAAACCTATTGATCTCGCAGATTGATAAGCCAGTACTCTGGACTAAAACCATGGAAAGTGCTCACAATAAGGACGCCCAGGTTTTCGTTGAGACCGGACCAGGCAAAGTGTTATTTGGCTTGGCAAGACGCTGCCTCCCGAAGGGGACAAAAATTTTTCATTCCGAAGATCTTAAGCAGACTCTTGTGAAGCTCAATTCATTATAACAAAGAGCCTAGTTTTAGCTTCATTTCGCGTGAGTTTTACAATTGGAGATTCCCTATAAGAGATCCCTCCAATCGCTTTGCTCTGTCGGGATGACTTGTTAATATATTATCGGCATTTCGGCTGAGTTTTACGAGCACAGTCATTTCGACTGAGTTTTACGAATGGAGAAACCTCCTAAAAGCCAAAAATATCCTAATTACCGGCCTCACCTAAACTCGCAGCCACTACCTCTGCAATATCTTTAACTTCCACTTCTTTTTCTTTCCCACAAGCTGTAATTCCATCAGTCATCATAGTCATACAGAAAGGACATGCCGTCGCCACCGCTTTTGCCCCGGTCTCTACAGCCTCTTTTGCTCGATTTACATTAATACGTGACCCAATAGTTTCTTCCATCCACATACGGGCTCCACCAGCACCACAACAAAATCCATTTTCACGCTGCCTTTCCATCTCAACCAAGTTACCTTGACCAGCAGCCTTCAATGTATCCCGAGGGCTCTCATAAATCTTATTATGACGGCCTAAATAACACGAATCATGGTAGGTGGTTTTGACCACTTCCTGAGTGTTTTTATTAGGAGATATTTTGCCTTCTGCAATAAGATCATTGATCAACTGACTGTGATGGATGACCTCCGTCTTGTAGCCAAAGTCCGGATATTCATTCTTAATAGTGTTGAAACAGTGAGGGCATCCTGTCACCACCTTCTTCACTTTGTAACGTTCAAAAGTTTCACAATTTTGTCGTATCTGTGCGTCAGCTAAGTACTCATTACCAGCACGCCTCGCAGTATCCCCGTTGCAAACCTCTTCACTTCCTAAAATTGAAAAGCTTACACCAGCTTTTTGCATTATCGAGACAAAGGAACGTGACACTTTTTTATAACGCTCGTCGAAGGAGCCTGCGCAACCTACCCAGAAGAGGTACTCTACATCACTCTTTTCGGACATAGTGCTGACACCTAAACCCTTCGCCCAATCTGCACGAGAATCATTACTGATTCCCCAAGGGTTGTTGTTTGTTTCAAGATTTTCTAAAGTACCTTGAAGCTCCGCTGGCATCTCCCCCTCAGTCATAGTCATATAGCGACGCATGTCGACAATAGCTGGAATATGCTCAATATGTAGTGGGCAGGCTTCCATACAAGCGCCGCAGGTTGTGCACGCCCATAGCTCATCACGAGATACAACATCGCCAATTAGTGCTTTACGTTTATCTTCTTCAGGATTTAACACCGCATCCTGCATTGCATCTTTAAGGTGATGAATCATCAAACGAGGATCAAGCGGTTTTTCAGTGTTTGAAGCAGGACAAACTGAGGTGCAGCGACCACACTCTACACAAGTCATACCATCAAGTAGCTGTTTCCAACTAAACTCTTCGACCTTACCAACACCAAAGCTCTCAGCCTCTTCATCAAACTCCATTGGCCGCAAGCGACCACTACCCTTTAGACTTTTGAAGAACATGTTTGGCCATACCCATAATAAATGCTGATGCTTCGAAAAGGGCAAAAATGTTGTAAACCCAAACAGGACCGCAACGTGCAGCCACCAGAAGCCTTCAGAAACAAGGAACCAAGAGCCCTCGTCAGACAAGAATCCACTGAACAATAAACCAGCAAAAAAGCGAGAGAATGGCAAGCTTGATGCTGGAAGCCCCTCACCACTAGAAACAAAAGTCTTAGCTCCCATTGTGCAAAGAGCAGTAAATACGAGCATAAAAATCAGCGACAATACAATATATGCATCTTTCTTAGACTCTTTCCCTAGGCTTGTTAGACGAGCAGGAGGAAAAAAAGCTCTGCGTGCAAGAGCAAAACCAATAGCTAACAGGACAGCTGTATTTCCAAGATCCTGGCTAAACAAAAAACCTTTGAAAACAATGCCATCACCTAGCAGATGCAGGATAGAAAAAGGCCTAAATGCACCATATAGAAGTGTTTCTATAGTTCCCAAAGAAACTGTTACGAAACCCCAAAAAATCAAAAAGTGCATAATCCCCGGCACGAGATCTTTAAACATACGCGATTGAATCAATCCTCCGCGCAACATATTCACCATCCGTTGGACAGACTCACTGGAACGATCCTCCTCAAACCCTTGTCCCACCGTGGTAATTCGCTGCCAAGTCTTCATGATATTTCTGAAAAAGAAGGCAAAAACTCCGAGGCTCACTCCCACAAAAACAACATTCACTAATAAACTCATAATTCTTCCATTTCGTTAATGACTGAAGACTCCGCCACGACTTATACAGACTAAGATCGGTGGTAGGCCTCGACGCTCTGCCATGCTTTTAAAAGCATGGAACGGGTTTCCCATAATATACGATGTTCGCAAGCTTGCATCTTAACCTCTACAAGCTCATCCAAATAAGCGAGATAACCTGGATCTTGTAAAGCAATCCGTGTCGATTTTGCGACTGAACAGTTTCCACGCCTATTCCTGGCGATGTCAGCCAATCTGCTTGGAAGCAACTCTTGGAGCCTATGCGCAATCTGCTTAGCTTCTATTTGCTTCTGCCCTGCACTGGCTATTTTATGTTTTAAAATATTCTTGCGCATGGAAGTGCCTATTCCCTGACATTTCTTCGTTTACCAACCACCTTACTGTTGCCACAACTTCGACTCATTTGTCATCTCCTAAGTTTAGAAGTGATCTAAGCATAAAAAAGATAGCTCATTGTCTTTAGGATATAGGGCCAATATTTTGGTCACGATCAACGCAGGCCCACGGTTAAGGACAGCTTTGCTCTTTTCACTAGAGAAGAGTATGCCTGCCATCTCGAGTGGTTATGGAGAAGCTCCCCCAAGGGTAAGCCCCTCCTTTATAAAAATAAAGACCTACTAAGCATTAGAAGCGAGTGCTTCGCCCTTGTCTTCTCCTGCTAAACCAGTCTGCAAATTCGTGACTCCCTTTCTATATTCTTCGAGCTTAAATGAATCCACTTCAATTGCCTCCTGGCTTGCATCTTTAGCAAGCTGAAGTATTTCTGCTTCTTCACGAGTTATCACTCCCTTTTCTCTTGCTTCGTCAACCAACTTATGAGGCTTGGCCTTCGGCAAAATCCCTTCCTTCGTAGCTTTAGAAATCTTCTTAAAGATTCCCTGCGACTCAACAGCAAGAGCAAAAGCGTGTTCCAAGCGCCCTAGAGCATCTTCTGGCTCTTTAGGAATGTAAACTGCTCGCTCAGTGATCGCATCCCTAAGTTCCCCAGGGTTAGTAATTGCCTTAGCTATTGCAGATCCTACTTCATCAGAAGGCTTATCTCCGAAAGAGTTGATACGCGACCAAAAAGCAACAGGATATTTTAATACCCAACCTAAAACGGGAACATCTAGGTTATTGAAAATTCCATCAAAAGCTTCCTGAATCTGCTTAAAGCCATAGTCAACGGAATAATGAACAAAAGCTTCATGCCCTTTTTGACGTCCTTCGGCTTCATAGCGTCTGAGCACCGCAGTAATGAGATACATCCAAGATAGTATATCCGCATAACGACCGGTTATCTTTTCACGTAGCTTCAGGGAGCCGCCTAAAGTACCCATTGCGACATCGGCAAAAAAAGCAAATGACGCCGAAGCCCATGTTAGCTTGCGATAATAATGCGCCATAGGCCCATTTGGAACTTTAGCTGCACGCCCACGAGTTAATGAAAGAACCAATGCTCGGCAGCCATTTTTAACCACATGACCCACATGACCCATAAAGGCCTTATCAAAGCCAGCTATATCACCATTCTGTAATGCGACCACTTCTTTATAAGCATAAGGATGACATCGTATAGCACCTTGACCAAAGACAATCATGGTTCTTGTAAGGATATTAGCTCCTTCTACTGTAATCCCAATTGGAGCAGCTATATAGCTATTGGCGAGTAGGTTGCGAGGTCCTTGTGAAATACCAGAACCACCACTCACATCCATAGCATCATTAATGATCTTTCGTGAAATCTCAGTTGATTGATACTTAGCGATTGCAGAAATCACAGATGGCTTCAAGCCTTTATCAACAGCACCTACAGTATAAATACGACAAGCCTCAAGAAGGTAAGTCATCCCACCAATATGAGCCAAGGCCTCTTCAATGCCTTCAAATTTACAAATAGGCAAACCGAACTGTTGGCGCACTTGAGCGTAAGCCCCAATAATCCTTGTCGTGCGTTTTGCACCACCAGTACTCTGACCAGGAAGAGAAATAGAGCGCCCAGAAGCTAAACACTCCATAAGCATTTTCCAGCCATGTCCTGCTCCCTGATCCCCACCAATAATCTGATCAACTGATATAACTACATCGCGGCCCTCAATTGGAGAGTTAAAAAATGGAACTCCAAGTGGGTCATGGCGTTTACCCAAAACCACACCTTTTGCATTGCTTGGAATCAAAAAGCATGTAATTCCTAGGTTCTCACCCTTGCCGAGAAAATTTTCCGGATCGGATAGCTTGGCAGCTAAGCCAATAACTGTGGAGACCGCTCCCAGGGTGATGTACCGCTTCCTCCAATTTAAACGCACCATGAGTTTGCCATTCTCATCTTTGAAAACGACACCTTGGGAAGTCATCGAACCAGCGTCAGAGCCAGCTTCTGGCTCTGTCAAACCAAAGCAAGGTATTTCTTCACCATTTGCTAGACGCGGCAGGTAGTGCTTTTTCTGCTCGTCGGTCCCATAGTGCACAAGAAGCTCAGCTGGCCCAAGAGAGTTTGGTACCATAACAGAAATAGCCAACGGGATAGAACGCGTGCCAAGCATACTAACAACTTCACTATGACCAAGACCAGAAAACCCTAAACCACCATACTCTTCTGGAATGACCAAGCCAAAGAACTTCTCTTTACGCAAATAATCCCAAACTTCCCTGGGTAAATCACCATCTTCATAAGCTTTTTGATCATCCATCATCCTACAAACTTGGTGGCACTGTTTATCAACAAAACTCTGCTCTTTTTCACTGAGCTTACTGTATGGCTCATGCATCAATTTGTTAATATTTGGATTTCCAGAAAAAAGCTCTGCGTCTGCCCAAGTGTGTCCAGCTTCCAAGGCAATTCTTTCTGTTTCAGAAATATTAGGCAGAATCTTAAGCGCCTTCAGAATCTTCATTACATTTGCACTGATGATTTGCTTTCGCAAAATAGGTACACAACATATTGCCATGGGCACAGTAAGCAGCAAAACAAGGATTTTCGGGGCACCTAAGAGCCAGAGCAAAAGAAAGGTTGATACAGTCCAAGCATAAAGAGGCAGCCCAAAATAGCCTAAGCCTACCGCTGCTGCTACCACTACCAGCAAATCAACTGACAGTGGAATACTTGAGAAAATTCCATACAGTACATTCATGAAGAAACCTCCTGAGTGATGCCAAAAAAAGGCAGTTACGAGCTTTGTATACTCAATCTATTCAAGTAGTGCCTTGAATATGCTCAAAATAAGTTTCGTCTCTTTTCATCTAGTATTCAAGTCAATCCGTACGATTCTGAAAACAAGGAGCTTTGGAGACAGCAGAAAAACTAAAGCAACTGGCGTTACCATCTGCCTTCCTTGTTCAACTCTCTTTCGGGATGGGCTTACTAGATTCCTAATCATAATACATAAACCTATTATTTCAAGCAGTTAATATACTCTTTTTCTGTATACATCCTTTCGCTTCTAAATAAAGTCAAAATTCGGACATGATATGATAGAAATCATAAAAACTTACTTTCTGGGAACAGGGGCTATGCAACTAAAACGCATTAGGGTTTACACCCACATTGCAGCTTTATTTTTGATTTTATCTAACTTGGGCAAAGCCGAGCGCATTCATTCTGACACAAATTTCCAGCAATGTTTAGAACAAAACACCTTCTCAATCGGACAACTAGGGGAAGATTACCGTAATCTTGAATTGAAAAGGCTCCGAAATGAATTAGAGCAGCAATTCCCTAAACGAAAAGCTAAGACGATAAAGCATATCGATGCATTTATACGTCTTTCTGCAAAAGATCCTAGATTGCAGGAAAAAAGCGAAATTTTGGCCAATTATCTTAATGAGCTGCATGGATACTCTTCATCTTCTTCGATGAAAAAAAATAGCCTCTTTAAACTATGGCTAAAATTCAATAGCCCTCAGCTCCGCTCGAGCTTAGCAATAGGGCGAAACGAAAGGTGCATTCAAGGCAAAGATTCAAATTTTGACACCTTTATTAATCCCCTTAAGGTCGAAATCAGACGCCAACTGTCAGGACATTCCTCATCTCGCCAAGTATTAAACATATTGGAACAAGTTTCCTTTCAACCTGCTGGCAGTAAATCATTTTTCGGAGCCACAGCTGATTATCAGGACAAGCGACATCGCATCTGTGTCAATCCAGAAGAAGCAACCCCATTATTAGTTCCGAAGATCATACACGAGCTGACTCATGCCAAAAGCCTCAAACTGCGTAGATTAAATCAACTATTTTCACAATCCGTTTCTAAATGGCAAAGTTTCCACATGCAAAGGGACCAAGCTGAGGCAGAACTTTATGATTTCGAAGACCAAATAAAAAAACAATACTTAAGTAGCCTCGAAACTGACAATCTACTTCCTAAGTTAAAGGCAAACAAAATTCTTGGTTTTGATCAAATTTTTGCGGAATTATCGAAAATGCAAAATGATAATCCTTACAATCTTAAAGAAACTGTCACACGAAGAAGCCATAGCATGAAGTTGGTAAAATTTCTTGAACTTGATAGGAAATCTAATGAACTATTTGAAATCATGGGTAAAGCAAGGTCAGACTACGACGTCGAACGGTATTTTGATGAACATCGCGCATATTTGAGAGAGTACTTTGCAGCAGTTTACCTAAGCAAAAAACATCCTGAAGTGTTTTGTAAAATTTGGGTACCTAGCTACGCTCAGAAAAGGCCAGTAAGATTTTTTGAAACATACCTAGAGCTGGAGTCACGTTTGCTTAGTGGAAAATTTTCTATGTGGTTAGCTGATTTGTATACGTTCAAAACTAAAAGCTATATTGTAAACTCACTCTACAAGGATGAACAAAAAAAAGAGATAAAAAAAGAAATATTAAAATCAGCCAAAGCTATTGTCTCTTCGCAACTAAAGCAAGAAACGCTTACCACAGTTAGGTAGCTTTAGTAACGACACTTGCTTTCTGAATAAGCAATTCTTCACGAGGTTTATCTTGGGCACCGGTCTCAGCTCTACCAATCTCTAGTACCACATCTAAACTTTCTTGATCAGCCGTTTTACCAAATACAGTATACTGATTATCAAGGTGCGGCACATCATTTAAACAAAGAAAAAACTGTGATCCAGCAGAGTTGGGATCTTGTGCTCTTGCCATTGAGAGCACACCTGGTTCATGCTTACGCTCATTAAATTCAGCATCAACTTGATATCCAGGTCCACCGGTGCCCGTACCACGAGGACAGCCACCTTGAATCACAAATCCTGCTATGACACGATGAAATAATAGATTGTCGTAAAAACCAACTTTGGCTAAACCAATCATATTTTTGCAGTGCTTGGGGGCAATATCTGGATAGAGGTCAATTAAGATCTTACCTTTATTAGTTTCCAACTCAATCTGGTACGATTCTTTGGAAAAATCTACATCTTTCGTTGCTTCTTCGACTTCTTTCGCATAATTCTTTTCTAACATTCTTATTCCTTGTCTTCTTTAAGCAAATGGACCCACACTATCGCAAGGGAAACCCCATAAGGCATCAAACTAACATATCAGCAGGGAAAGTGCTGCAACTATCTTTGACTCTGAAAGGCAAGCTATTAACTTAGAAAAATCTTATGTGAAGCTTAAAACCAAGGTTCTTCTTTAAGAAGATAAACCAAGAATACAATTCCACTGTTCTTCTGTTACAGGCATGATTGAAAGACGGTTACCCTTCCTTACAAGAGACAAATCAGCAAGAGCATCTACTTCTTTGAGATCATTGAGGCTAATCAACTGTTTAAAACGTTTTTTAAACTTAACATCAACCATATACCAGCGAGGGTTCTCTTCACTCGCTTTTTCATCAAAATAAGGTGACTTAGGGTCCAATGCAGTATGATCTGGGTATGCTGTCTTAACAATGCTCATGATTCCTGCTATCCCTGGAGGCTTACAATTTGAGTGGTAAAAAAAAGCCAGATCACCTTTGTTCATGGATTTCATAAAATTCCTTGCCTGATAGTTACGCACACCATCCCAAGGCTCTCGAGATACTTTAGAAAGATCATCTATGCTAAAAACTTCAGGCTCAGACTTCATAAGCCAGTACTGCACAATTAAACTCCTTTATGCTTTGCTTTCTTGGAGCCACTGTAAAGGTCATAGACCAATAATTTTGTTTTTATGCTTCCATTTAACAAAGGAATTTTTCGGCTCGGTTTTAGACCCATATGCTTCCAGGGGGATTCTTGATTAACAAAAAGATAAGCCTGCCAAGAAGAAAAGTTCTTCTTGAGATGATCACCTATTTTTCGATAAAAGCTTTCCATGGAATCATCCCCCGCATCTAAGCGTTCGCCATAGGGTAGATTCGCGATTAATACTCCAGACTCTTCAGGCTTATTCAAATCAAAGAATGATTTTTCTTGGAAGTCTATAAACTTTTCCACCCGAGCTCTTAAAGCATTCTCTTTTGCAGCAGAAACAAAGTTTGGGTTTAAATCACACGCATAGATCTTGTTATCGACAGCTGCTTTCTTCCCCTCTCTAAGTTTTTCTTGCACCGATCTCCATAATACCCGATCAAAACTTTTTAAGTGCTCTAAGCCAAATTGCCCTTTTTTCCGATGGATATTACAAGCTTTATTTAATGCCAAGAAAGCTGCTTCAATCGCAATGGTACCACTACCGCACATAGGATCTAGAAAAGTGGTTTGCCCTTTGAAGTCAGCAATTTTTAGCAAGCTTGCCGCCATCGTTTCCTTTAATGGGGCTGGATGCCCTCCTATTCGGTAAGCTCGCTTATGTAATGCCTTTCCCGAGGTGTTTACACATATAGTAGCTTTGCCTCGGTAAACCATGCATGTAATTAAGACTTGAGGTTCCTTGAGGCAAACTTTTGGCTTTTTCCCCTCCACCTCATAAAAATGATTCTCTATGGCTGCTCGCAATTGTTTACTGATTTCATTGGAACTCATAGCATCTTGACCACGGTCCCCAGCAATACCATCAACTTTAAAGCTCTTATTTAATGTGAAAACTTGCGACCACTTTACTCTTCTTGCTTGCGAGTAGAGCATTTTTGGATTTTTTGCAGAACATTCTCTAAGTACAGTATAGAGATTGCTAGCAGTTGCTAAGTTCAAGTGAAGTTTATAGTATAGCTCGGTGTCAGCTTTAAAACTCACCAGCTTATAACCTGGGGAAACCTCACATGCTCCGAAAGACTCAAGCTCCTCAATCAGCACATTCTTTGTCTCTTCGGGGCAGGTGGCCAGAAATCGATTCATGATAAATCCTTAAAGGTACACAAAAGAAAACCCACTATCCTTTCAAGTGAAGAGGGAAAGAGGGTTAATAAGACACAATCTACTCATATTAAGACTGAGGCTCGGGTTTATTATTATTCTCAAGTGCTGACATAACTTTCTTTAAAGGCCCAGTAAATGTGTCAACCAGAACATCATTGGAGTTACGTACCATGGGATTATTAAGCTTGTCACCAAGGTCCTTAACCTCGCCATCAGACGAATCTCTCAAGGTAAACATCAATCCCTTTTGCACTTGATCTGCAATAGCAGCTTGAAAACCACCTGCTTCCTCAGGACTCAATGCTGCTTCACCATCCTTTTCAGCGTACATGTTGAAAAGTTCCATAGTCAGCTTAACTGCTTGACCGGAAGTGTTCATGGCTTTATCAAGATCTTGAAAGAGCTTCGTACGCTCAGAGTTATCTGGGTTCTGATCGAGATTTTTCATATATTCGACGAATTCTTGCTGATAGTCCTGCATGTTTGCTGGATCCACCATATCGTTATTGAGCTGATTAAACCTTTGTACACTCGGATCTTCGTAAATTTCAGCTAACTCCTTTAATTCCTTTTCAGAATACTTCAACTTCATACTATTTGTATACTCTTCAAGCAATCTCTTTCCATCAAAATTCGCCTTAAATGCCTTAAGAAAGCTTGCTCGTTCTTCGTCACTCATTGTCTGATCAGACATTAGCATTTCAATCTGCTGCTCCAACATTGAGTTCATGCTCAACAGCTTTTTCTCCAGGCCTGAAGAATCAACAAACTTTGCCATCGCCTTATCGACAGGACTTAGAGAACGATCGTCCAACTTTGAGTTTGTTTTCGTATTCTTAGAGTTTGCTTCCAAACCATTTTGCCTTGGCTTACTCTCATCCCATTTAGCCTGACTAACCACATTATATTCTTGTGCTTTATCATCTAGATTTTCAGCCTGGGGAGCCTTCTCTTCATTCTCTGGCTTATTTCTAAAGACAAAAAAAGCTGCAACGGTCGCTATTACAACTCCTAATATGATACCCTTTTTCATTTATAACCTCTTAATTTCTTTAAAAAAAGCAGATCAAGGAAAACGATAATGCCTTGTAGTCATTGACCACAGCAAGCTACAGGATTTCAGAAGAGAAGTCAAAGCCAAAAACTCTTGAAATAATTTCAAACCTTGATCCCAGATCTTTTGCTAAGCCGTCTTGGAAGCCGGTAAGAGATTACCCGAGAAGAACTAAGATAATCATGAAAACCCCGATGCTCAGAATTTAGCAGGATCATAAAAAATCCAAGAAAAAGAGATACTAAGGCAATGGGCTTGCCTACGAGCTCTCGTAAAAAAATCGACAGAATACTCAAATCCCCTCGGTAGTTGCTTCTGACTACCCTGATTCCCAAAGCCTTTTTTCCAAGAGTTTGCCCAGAGGAATAGAGCGGGTAAAAAGTGTAAGCAACTATTGCGGCAAACGCGCATATATCAGCAAAAAGCTGCGGATTGTGAATAGCCCATGCTATTTTTTGTTGAACATAGGCAGAAAAAATTGCTTGAAACAATCTTACAAGGGAAACCTGAAAAGTAAAATCAATTACAAATGCTAGGACACGGGATCGGGGGCTAGCTGGATGATATAACCTGTAGTCAATCTCAATATCATGAAAGAGCTTTACACCCCTTATAGGTTTTCGGCTTTTTACCGGCCTGAACCGTTTTAGATATTTCATTAATTCTTTTCTTCCATCAGGCTGTTTCCAGTGTATTCAAACCTAAAAATCCATCTAATTCCCTAATGAACTCAATGGTTGTTGAATACGATTTTAGGGCTGTGGTTACTTCTTTCCATTCCTGATTTTTGGGAAGCATACTAAGTAGGGAGCGTACAGACATTACAACTAAAGGTGCTTGTTTTGCATCCTGATAACGATACAAATATACCTCATAAAGACGTAAACTCAAACTTGCATATCCAAAAAACAAGGCACAATCAGCTAAATAGAGTACGTTATCCTGACCCAAGTCAGTAAGATTGATACTCAATGGTACCTGGATAGGAATGCTGTCAAGAAAGTGGCAAACCATTCTTTCTTTCCCAAACCTGATCCCAAGAGTACAGATCACCTTGAGCCCATGTTCAATGAAATTTCTATACATGGGGTTTGCAAGGATCTTTCTCTTACTTTCATAATCATAAATAGAAGTACAAATACTTCCAATTGTACTTGCCATCACCAAAATATTGTCTCTATTAGTTTCAATCATCTTGTTTGACTTGACGAGTTTTTCATCTAGATTAGAAACCTGTTCTAATACTTGCAGTTCTTTTACTTCAATCGGAGCAACAAAAGGCCACGGAAGTTTAAACAGAGCCCTAATCGCAACTGCAATAGAAGCTCCCATAAAAAATCCCGAGAGGTGTGCCATATGGCCAACTCGTCCAGCGTCTGACAGTAGATTTTTACTCGCTAAATACCCAACTACATCACCCATCAAGAACAAAAAAGGAACCGTTAGCTTAACCGGCAAGAAAATCTTTTCATTACCAGTCAAAAAAGGAATATATAATCGCATTGAGAAATTATAAAATAATATCCAAAAAGCACCTAGAACGGCACTTACATTACCTGAAGCACCCACCAGTGGGATCGTTGGATCGCTGCTTAAAACAGTATGAGCAGCTACCGCAAAGCTTCCTCCTAATAGGTAAATTAACAGATAAGAAATAAAAGAAATTCTCTGCTCTAAAAAAACTCCCAAAACCACAAACAAAAACATATTAGAAAATAGATGAATAATATCCCCATGAGTTAACTGTGCCATGACTACTGGTATTCCTCTAAAATTCAGCTTTGAAAGCGAATTCTGGGTCCGATGCATTAGTTTTATATCGCGATAAAACCTTGCTAACGACTTATGATAAGATTTATACCCCTTGATTCGAGCAAATTTTTTCTTTGGTTTAAAACGATAACGTAAAAAATCATTGACAGCTCCTAAGACTTCGTAACGCTTCTGCCCCTTACGAGCCTTTAGCAGCTCCTTAGTAAGCCTTTTTCGTTTTTTTTCCCTGGAATGATAATCTTTTTTGAACTTTTTTAAGGATTTGCTTTTTTTTTCGTTAAAATTCCTTGGTAATTCAAGGTATTTGTCAGCTACTAGGTTCGAGTACTTTTTACACAAGCTTTTTTGAGAGGTACGTTTTATACAATAATTTTGAAATAGCACTACACCATTTCGCTTTAAGTTATATTTTTTTCTCAGTTTAGCTAAGGTAAAAATCGTATAATTACTCTGTTGTTGAGTATAAAAAAAGAAACAAGTCACAATTACAATTATAGTTGTTAGGGCTGGAATTCTTTTCAGTTTTTGCCCTAAGCCTAATGGGATTATCAAAGCGTACCATCCCTATTTTACATTATAATACTTGACCTCCTTGTGGTTTTCGGAGTGCTTTTTTATAACTTTACAATTTTTTTTATTGTAAAAATTAAATATGTAAAAAATTATTAAATATAATTATTTGTTACCAACCTAGTTCCGAAATTAAAGGTCAATATGATTTCGTGACCAACTCTCAAGAAATAGAAAGGACATGTCCCAAATCTCTCGTATTTACATACTGAGCTTTATCCATATATCTGAGCCATCCCGGAAAAAATTGAGAAATTCCAGGCACTTTGTGAGGGGGTGCCCTCCATTACAGTCAGTGAATAAGGTGGGGTCAGATTTACAAATGAAAATCCCTTATAAGCTAAATAACTGGCTTTTTTTCACCTGCATAAATCCAATCATATTCTTTTTGCCATTTGAGCTCGAGGAATCGTCTTTCTTGGGTGGCAGCCGAAAGCTGCTCACTGATAGCACCTAAGAATTCCTCGAACTTTGAACAACGCAACAATTTAGGATTAAACAAGGAAGGTGGCAAAGAACTTCTAAGATAATTCCATAGCATCTTAACCTTACCAAGGCTCTTTTTAGAAATCATCGGCTCCTGTGAACTTGGAAGAACCGCTTTCAATTTACTACTAAGATTTTTCCAAGCTTCATAATCATTATCTATACATTGTTTAAATGTCCCATCCAAACAGATACTATACAAAGATTCAGGTTTTGAAGAAAACACTTCCAAGATCAAGGCATAACTTTCAATTGCAGTAAGCAATGTCTTTCCCTCAATTTGGGTTCTTGCCGACGTACGTAATTCTTTAAATATCCATGGGTTGCGCAATGCCCCTCTGCCAACAATGGCACCTTTAATTGGATGCTGTTTGCCCAATTTCTTCCTCAAACAGGAGTCGTCAACAATATCTCCTGATCCATGAACGGGGTAATTCAGCTCCATGGCTGCTAATAAAATCTGCTCCCAATCCGCATATCCCTGATACTTCTGCGCACGAGTCCTCCCATGAATGGTTAGTCGTTTAAGCGAAAGCCCTCTCAGGCCATCAATAAGTTCTGTATATCGAGCGCTGGACTCAAAACCAGTACGAATTTTTATTGCTAATTTTCCTTTCCCCAATTCGTTGGAACAATATTTAATAAACTTATGAAATTCTGCAGGCTCTCTCAACAAACCACTCCCTGCACCTTTGCCAACAACCATCGGAGCAGGACACCCACAATTTAGTTCGACAAACGGAGAATGCTGTAGAATCTTTCTTGCTACCTCAACAAAAGGTTCTGGCTGGGGACACATCAACTGAGGTACCAGGGAATAGGACAAGCAATCACTCAATCCATCCATAAAAATTTCAGGGGCCCAATTAATTGGGAGATGCTTGGGGTAGGTATGAGTCACTCTAAGAAATGGGGTCACTTGAAAGAGCGGCTGAGATGTTACACTCATCCACAATCTCATGGGAAAGTCACTAACCCCCTCCATAGGAGCCAAGCCGACCCCATCATCTAAACTCTGTCCTAAATGCAACATATTCTCTATGCCAACCATATTAAGGTGTACATTAACGATTACGACAGCAGTTTGTATGTATTTTCTGCAGTTGTGTACACTATTTTTCGCTCAATAAGGTAAGCTCAAACACCAAATATCAACAAAAAATGAACTGTCTTCGAAATGCCTAAGATGAGATAGCAAATTTCTTGAATTAAAGTTTTGATTCTTCTTGATCAGTACATTATGCCAATGGCTGAAACAAAAGTGAATGAAGTCTACTATGGTTTTTGGGGACGAAAGGAGATCGTCGCCAAAAAATAATATAGTAATAACGTAAACTCTAGCTCTTTGGAGTTAAAATCCTAAATTTAAAGGTCTCGAATATTGGTCATGTCCAGTTTCGAAGGATACATCAGAGTATTTTAGTATTTCATTTTAAAAATGCCGATTTATGAACAGATCAAGTTTATAAATATAGCAAATTGCCATATAAATTGACGACACATAATAATATCAGGTTTTAGATAATTGGATACCACTTCAAGCTCTTAACTATTATCAGAACGTCTAACACACAATTTTTTGTTGTACTAAATTTAATATCTTATTCGTTTTCTTAAGCTTCATTCTTGAGCTTCAAAACAAGAAAAGCTGATACGATTTTTTGGGACACAAAAACCCCAATCTCTTTATTTACAAGTAAAAAACTAGTCTACTTTTTTATCACCTAGCCTCAATATTATATATTTTAATGGGCTTTAACATCAAGTTGTACTCTTCTTAAACACTTATTATCATTGAATTATATTAATATATGGTGTTAGCTAAATTGGACTTGATAGGGATTTCTAATATTGCATAAATATTTTAGGGACCATAAATAAACCTTTGCATCAAATGAGAATTGCAGGTAGTTAGGATTTTGAAGCTGTTTTTACCTTATTTATTGAAATAAAGGAAAATACTATGAAAATTCGTTCTATGTTTTTACCCTTGATTGCTTCAGGATTAATGGGATTATCAGCTACAAGCTTTGCAGTATCAGCATCCACACAATTTGTGCGAATAGCAGGCATTTCACTTGCTCTTATTTCTAATAGTCCTTTAATTGAAGCAGTGCGTGGAACAAACGATGCTTCAGCAAAACCAAAGCTAAGGCACCTAAAAAAATCAAAATGTGGGACAACTGGTGGTGCAACAGCAGTGGTTTGTGATGACTTTTGTACAAATGCTATACCTACTGGAACTGAACTAAAAAGCTGTACTGATTCTGATGCAGTCAACACTTACACTTGCACCTATGAAGAAGTTTCTGGTGCTAATTGCTTTAGTTGCCCAACTGATGATGAAACTGGCTTATGGTTTGAAAGAAAAAACATTAAAACAGGTGATCCATGCATGGTTACTTGTGAATACTCGAATCCTGATCGCAGCGAAGAAGCAGATTGTGCTGATATCTGTGTCGGGAAGAATCCATATACTGATATACTGGCATCTAGGACCTAATCTGTAGAAAGATCCTCTAAAATTGATTTATGACAGAGTTTCCGATGATTTTAATTATGTAAAAAAAATCACGGCGGTGTCGGTGTCTATATTTACCGCCAACACAATGCCGATCT